>NZ_JAUIZP010000050.1:0-28823 GCF_041414735.1 Rhodococcus sp. GXMU-t2271 | reverse complement strand
CGAGTCGAGCCACCCACAGGGCCCCGGCGACCGTCGCCGGTCGCCGGGGCCCTGTGGAAAGCAGTGCCGGGAGGTCGCCGTCAGGACACGACGCCGCAGGCGAGGCGCTCACCCGCGGCGGTTTCCTCGTGGACGACGACGGAGGTGCCGTCCCCGCCCTGCAGGTCGTCGAGGGTGAACTCCTCGGTGGTGACGGTCAGCGACCCGGTGCCGTCCTCGCGCACCACGACCGCGCCGAGGTCACCGCTCTCGGGGACGCTGGTGTTGCCGCCGGCCTGGAGATGCCCGCCCGCGGACAGGTAGTTGCCGGGTGCGCCTCCGGTCGGTGCGGTGGAGTTCGTCTCGCACTTGCCGACCTCGTGGACGTGGACACCGCGGTAACCGGCGGGCATGCCCTCGAGCTCTACGGTCACCTCGACCGCCCCGCCGGACTCGGTGAAGGTGACGGTGCCGGCGGCGCCCCCGGTCGGGGTGCGCAGCACGGCCTCGAGCTCCTCGCCGGCCCCGGCACCCTGCTCGCCCGGCTGCGCACCCGTCGTGGCCTCCTCCGCGACGGCGCCGCCGCCGTGGGCCTCGTCGGCACCCTCCGGAGCGGGGGATCCCGTCCACACCGGCGGGGTGGTGCCGGGGGTGTCGCTCGGCTCCTCGCTGTTCGAGCACGCGCTCAGGCCCACCGCAGCGATCGCGACGATCGGGGCCAGGGCACGCCAGGACATGCGACGGGTGGAACTCGAGGCCATCAAACCGCTCCTTCGAAGTGGCGAAAAGTCACCCGATCATAACCGGGCGGCGGACGCCCTCACGGCGAGGTGACGATGACGATGACCCCGGGCGCGGAGTCCGCGATCCCGGCGAAGCGCGGCTGTGCCGCCACCCCCAGTGCCTCGGCCACCGCCTCGGCGGTCTGCCGCTCCCCCGGACCCGTGCCGTAGTACACGGACGTGGATGCGATCACCCCGTCGCTGTAGTTGCCCGTCTCCGCGACGGTGAATCCCTCGTCCTCGAGCAGGCCGGCCGTCTGGGCGGCGAGGCCCGTGACGTTGCTGTTGTTCAACACGCGTACCGGTGCGGTGGCGGCCACCGGGGAGGAGGTGGTGGCGGAGACGGTCGTTGTCGCACCGGCGGTGGTCGTCCGCGCCGGTGTCGCGGCGAGCGGCGCCGATGTCGCGGATGTGGTCGCCGGCGCGGCCGCCGGTTCGGTCGCAGGCTCGGGAGCAGAGCCCTCGGAATCGGAGTTTCCGAGCGAGGCGAGGCCGAGGCCGGCGAACAGGATGGCGAGAGAGATCAGCACCATCGCGAGCGCTCGCAGCGGCGGACCCGACGATTCCGAGGTTGTGCTCACGCCGTCGACCTTAGTTGCCGCGTCCGCCGGAGCACCGTCGTACTCGCACTACGTGGTGATCTCGAACCCGAGCCGGCGCGCGGCCCGGGCCTTCTGCCGGCTCGCGCGCAGGCGCCGCAACCGCTTGACGAGCATGGGGTCCGCTGCCAGTGCCTCCGGCCGGTCCACCAGGGCGTTGAGGACCTGGTAGTAACGGGTCGCGGACAGTCCGAAGAGCTCCTTGATCGCCTCTTCCTTGGCCCCCGCGTACTTCCACCACTGCCGTTCGAAAGCGAGGATGTCGCGTTCTCGGCGAGACAGACCGTCCGTGCCCGCCTCGTCCGGGTTCACGACGGTGGGGTTGTTCTCGGCGTGGTTGCTCCGGTCGGAAACCTGCTCGGATTCGTTACCGATATGCGCTGCTGCGCCGTCCATCTCACTCCTCGACTGCCTCGAATCACACCGGCGTCCGATCGGACCCGGGTGTTTCCGAGGGCAATTCAACCATGGTGGTACGACAGGTACCGGCTCAACGGACGGGCGAGTCCCGCCCACTATCCTCTTGCACCATGGCAATTCTTCCGATCCGGATCGTCGGTGACCCCGTCCTGCATCACCCGACGAAACCGGTCACCCAGTCGCCGGCCGAACTGGCCCAGCTGATCGCCGACATGTACGAGACGATGGACGCGGCGAACGGCGTCGGCCTGGCCGCCAACCAGGTCGGGGTCGACCTGCGGCTGTTCGTCTACGACTGCCCGGACCGGGACGGGTCCGGCAACGTGGTCCGCCGCCGCGGCGAGGTGATCAACCCGGTGCTCGAGACGTCGGAGATCCCCGAGACCATGCCCGACCCCGACGACGACGTCGAGGGATGCCTGTCGGTCCCGGGCGAGCAGTTCCCCACCGGGCGCGCCGAGTGGGCGAAGGTCACCGGCACCGACGCCCAGGGCGACCCGGTCGAGATCGAGGGCCACGGCTTCTTCGCCCGGATGCTGCAGCACGAGGTCGGTCACCTGGACGGCTACCTGTACGTCGACAAGCTCATCGGCCGCAACGCCCGGGCCGCGAAGAAGACCATCAAGCGGGCCGGATGGGGCGTGCCCGGCCTGAGCTGGGTGCCGGGCACGGTCGAGGACCCGTTCGGCCACGACGACGAGGACTGACGCCGCGGTGACGACCGAGCAGCCCGTACCCGTCGGCACCCGGGTGGTGCTGCGCTACCGGCTGCCCGCCGGTTACAGCCACCCGATGACCGACGTGATCGGGGAACTGGTCGCCCTCGACCCGGCCGTGGTGGTCCGCACCGCCGACAGCCGTCTCGTGCAGGTCGCGCCCGACGCCGTGGTGGCGCTCAAGGCACTCGGCGCCCGCCCGATCCGCACCGGCGAGATCCGCGCCCTCGAGAACGCCGCAGCCGCCGCCTGGCCCGGGCTCGAGCAGGGCTGGATCGACGGCTGGCTCCTGCGGGCCGGCGCCGGCTTCACCGGGCGCGCGAACTCCGCCACGCCGCTGGGCGACCCGGGCACGGTCGCGGACCCCCTCGACCCGGACGTACACGCCCGGATGCGCGAGTGGTTCGCGGACCGGGGCCTGCCGCTGCGGCTCCTGCTGCCGGACCGGCTCGCGCGCATCCCGCACGGGTGGACCCCGAGCGACGAGGTACAGGTGCTGGCCGCCGACCTCGACAACGTGCCGCTGCCCGGCGTCGCCACCCCCGTGACCGTGAGCCCCGGCCCGGACGCCGGCTGGCTGTCGCTGTACCGGTATCGCGGCGCTCCGGTGCCTGCCGAGGGCCGGGCGGTCGTCGAGTCCGTCCTGGGCGGCGTGCTGGGGTTCGGCCGCATCGGCAGCGATGCGGAGACCCTGGCCATCGGCCGTGCCGCGGTCACCGACGCCCCCGACGGCCGGCGCTGGGTCGGGCTGACCGCCGTCGAGGTGGCCGCCGCACACCGCCGGCACGGCCTCGGCACACTCGTGTGCGGCGCCCTGCTGCAGTGGGGACGCGACCGCGGGGCCACCCACGCATACCTGCAGGTCGCCGCGGACAACAGCGCCGCTCGAGGCCTGTACCGGGCGCTCGGATTCGTCGAGCACCACCGCTACCGGTACGCGACGGAACCTGTCCGTCCGCTCGCCTAGAGTGAGGACGTGCGTCTTGCTACCTGGAACGTGAACTCCGTCCGTGCCCGTGCCGACCGGATCCTCGACTGGCTGCAGCGGTCGGGCACCGATGTGCTCGCCATGCAGGAAACCAAGTGCAAGGACGAGCAGTTCCCGTACGCGCGGTTCGAAGAGCTCGGTTACCGGGTCGCACACGTCGGGCTCTCCCAGTGGAACGGTGTGGCCATCGCCTCCCGTATCGGCCTCGACGACGTACAGATCGGGTTCGAGGACCAGCCCGGGTTCACCAAGGACCCGGACGCCGACCCGGCGCAGGAGGCCCGGGCGATCGGCGCGACGTGCGGCGGGGTGCGGGTGTGGAGCCTGTACGTGCCCAACGGCCGCGAGCTGGCCGATCCCCATTACGTCTACAAGCTCGAGTGGCTCGCGAAGCTGCGCGCCGACGCACAGGCCTGGCTCGCCGCCGACCCGCAGAAGCAGATCGCGCTCGTCGGCGACTGGAACATCGCGCCCACCGACGAGGACGTGTGGGATCCGGCATTCTTCGATGGGAAGACCCACACCTCGGAGCCGGAGCGGGAGTCGTTCCGCGCGTTCCTCGACAGCGGTTTCACCGACGTGGTGCGCCCGCACGCCCCGGGCCCGGGCGTGTACACCTACTGGGACTACACCCAGCTTCGATTCCCGAAGCGTCAGGGTATGCGGATCGACTTCGTCCTCGGTTCCCCGGCTCTCGCGGCACGCGTGGCCGGCGCGGAGATCGACCGCAACGAGCGCAAGGGCAAGGGCGCGAGCGACCACGCGCCCGTCGTCGTCGACCTCACGGACTGAGGAGCCGAACCCCGGCCCGCCGGATACCGCGCGTCAGCGACGGGCAGCGGTCCGTCCGCTCGGCAGCACGACGTCCCGATACTCGGGATGGGCGGTGAGGAATCGCTGCACGTAGGTGCACACGGGACGGACCCGCCAGCCCCGCTCACGCGCGAGATCCAGGGAGCGGCCCACGAGTACGCCCGCGAGTCCGCGGTGCCCGAAGTCCTCGACGATGACGGTGTGCAGGAAATCGACGACGGGATGGTTGCGTCCGGGCACGCCCGAGGGACGATCCGTGTCGAAATACCCGAGGATCCCGACAAGATCCCCGTTCAGGCGTAGCTCGAAGCGGTTCTGATCCTTGTTGTCGGTCACCTCGGTGCGCGGCGCGTTGACGAGCATGATCCCTCCGAGGTGCCGTAACCGAACTGTGATCTACGCCACTATAGAGCATGCAGGGTGCATCTGCCGAGACGTGTGGGACAAAACTGGACGTTGTCCCGGGACAGCGCTGCGCCGGTGTGGCAGCGCACATCGGCAGCCGCGCGCCCGCTCATCCGACAACCGGCCGGGCCCGCAACCGGACCGGATCGGTAGGGTCGCAGCCGTGAAACTGCTGCCCCTGCCACCGAAGGGCCGAACCCCGGTCCGTGCCCTCACCATCGCCGGAACCGATTCGGGGGGCGGGGCCGGCATCCAGGCCGACTCGCGCACCATGGCGATGTGCGGCGTGCACGCCTGCGTCGCCGTCGCGGCCGTGACCGTGCAGAACTCCGTGGGCGTCAGCGGTTTTCACGAGATCCCGCCCGAGACGGTGGCCGCGCAGGTGCGCTGCGTCGTGCAGGACATCGGCGTCTCGGGCGCCAAGACCGGCATGCTCGCCTCCACCGGGATCATCGAGGCGGTCGCCGCGGTGTGCGCCGAGGTCGGCATCGGACGCGATCGGCCGGTGCCGCTCGTGGTGGACCCGGTGTGCGCGTCGATGCACGGCGATCCCCTGCTGCACGCGGAGGCTCTCGACGCGGTGCGGCACACCCTGATACCGCAGGCCACCGTGGTCACACCGAACCTCGACGAGGTGCGGCTGATCACCGGTATCGAGGTCGTCGACGACCCCTCCGCGCGCCGCGCCGCCGAGGCCCTGCACGGCCTCGGCGCGCAGTGGGCCATCGTCAAGGGCGGGCACCTGCGCACCTCCGACGTCAGCACCGACCTGCTGTTCGACGGGGATCGATTCCTGGAGTTCACCAGTCCCCGCATCGACACCGGCAACGATCACGGCGGCGGCGACACGCTCGCCGCGGCGATCGCGTCGGCCCTGGCCCACGGATGGTCCGTGCCCGATGCCGTCGCGTTCGGCAAGGAGTGGGTCACCCGGTGTCTGGAATGGTCCTACGACCTCGGCGCCGGGCACGGTCCGGTCAACCCTCTGTGGCGACTGCAGTCCTGACCCGCCAGATCCCGAGTTCGGGCGGCACTCCCTTGGGGGCCGAGGTGAACAGACCTCGCCGGTGCGGGCGCACCTCGAGGCCGAGCACGTCGACCGCGCCGGCCGGCAAGGCGTCGAGCGTCGCGGACGACACCACCACGTGCCCGTTCCCGGCGAGTTCCATCATGCGGGCCGCGACGGTGACGTCGACGCCCAGCCAGTCGCTGCCGATCCGCCGGGGCAGGCCCGTGTGCGCGCCGACCCGGATCCGCGGCAGGTAGCCGTCCACGGTCACCTCGGTCAGGGCGGCTCGGGCCGCGAAGATCGCTTCCAGCGCCCGTTCCGGCCGGTCGAACACCACCATCAGCCCGTCGCCGAGCCGCTTGACGACGGTGCCGCCGCGGTCCGTGAACGCCGGCTCCAGTGCCCCGGCGACGCGCCGCAGCAGGTCGAGGGTGGCGACGTCACCCGCGGCGAGGGACCACGTCGAGAACCCCACGAGGTCGGTGAAGACCACGGTGACCTCCCGGTCGCCGCGACCGGCGCCGGTGCGTTCGAGCAGCGCCTGCCATGCCTGCAGCACGCCGAATCCGAGTTCGTGCACCGCGCTCGGCTCGTCGACGCCACCCCACCTCCCGGCCAGCCGCGCGGTGCGCCACTGCCCGGCCAGCCGGGCGACCGCCTGCGGCCCGCTGGTCCCCGCCGTGGACAACGGATCGCCGAAGCCGGGGTCGCCGGGCAGCGTGCGCCGCAGCCGCCGGGCCAGCCGGACCAGTTCGGGCCGCCGGTCCACGGCCGCGAACCGGTCCGCGAGGCGACGGCCGAGTCCCGGCGTCTCATCCATCGGATCGGGCCTCGGTGCGTTGCGGTCCGACCGGTACCCCGTCCGGCCCCGTGACGGCTCGCGCATACGTACCGACCCCGTACCCGACGGCCGAGGCTGCGACGGCCAGCGCCGCCCGGTCGATGTTCGCGAGCGTGTCCTGCGGGCTGTGGTAGTTCGGGTCGAACGGTTCGTCGCCGGTGCCGCCCCACTTCTGCGCCTGCTCCAGGGTCTTGCGGTCGTCGGCCCCGGAGAACACACCGCCCGCGGGGATGCCCGCGTCCACGAACGGCCCGTAGTCGGAGCGCCCGTCGAAGTCGGTCCCCTCGGCGGCGACGCCGCGTGAGGTCAGGTACGCCAGGAACGTGCGCTCGATGCCGGCCGAGCCCTCCGGTCCCGGACCGGTGCCCACCGCATCGGAGTCGTCGCCGTCGTAGACGAGATATCCAGGATTGGGCGAGCCGAGCATGTCGAAGTTCAGGTACAGGGCGATGTCCTCGCGGGCGGCGTCGTCCAGGGAGGCAACGTAGTCGGTGGAGCCGACCAGCCCGACCTCTTCGGCGCCCCAGAACGCGAACCGCACCGCATTGGTGACGCCTGGTTCGCTGCCGAGTTGCAGAGCCGTCTCGAGCACCGCGGCGACGCCGGTGCCGTTGTCGTTGATCCCCGGCCCCTCCGGGACGCTGTCGAGGTGGGCGCCGACGACGACCACGTCGTCGGTCGAGCCCGTGGCCGTCTGCGCGAGCACGTTGCGTGAGCGCACGCTCTCGATGCGGGTGTCGAGGACGAGGGTCACGGTGGTGGGGGCGGCGGCGAGCGCGCGGCCGTCGGCGCCGCTGATCCCCGCGGCGGGCACGCGGTCGTCGCCCTCCTCGCCGAGGGTGGCGCCGGCGAGCGCACCGTCCTCGTTGTTGGCGACGAGCAGCGCCGCCGCGCCGCGTTCCGCAGCGACCTGCTGCTTGACGGAGAACGGGCACACGCCGCGGGTGACGAGCACGACGGCACCGGAGACGTCGAGGCCCTCGTAGTCGGAGGCCTCACATCCGGGTGTGTCGTCGGCGGGCACCGGCACGAGCCGGGCGGTGAGCCCGTCCGGACCGGTCGACGGCGAGAACTCGAGGGCCCGGACCGGCACCGGCGCGCCGGCGACGGTCAGGGTCTCGGTCTCGACGTCGAAACTGCGAACGTCGAACTCCGGGGTCTGCACGTCGAATCCCGCGCCGCGCAGCCGGCCGGCGACGTACTCGACGCTCGCGTCGTAACCGGCGGTGCCCACGGCGCGGTTGCCGTCGTGCTCGGTGGCGATACGGTCGAGTTCCGTGAGATGGCCGACCACCGCATCGATTCCCACGGCCTCCGCCAGCGCGGCCGGATCCACCGGCGGTGGTGGCTCCTCCGAACATGCCGCCGCGAGCAGCACGATCGCTGCGACGACGCCCCCCGCCCGTACCCGCGCTCCCCGGTTCATCCGCCGAGGATACTCACGCGTCGCGCCGGTTCACCACGACCAGCGCGGCCGCGAACACCACGGCGACGAACACCGCGAAGTACACCAGCGAACCCCACGGCCCCCAGTGGAAGTCGATGCCCTGGTCGCTGCCGAGGAAGTGGTTGGCATTGGCGAACGGCAGGAAGGGCTGCACCCGCCGGCCGAACGAGCCGAACAACGCGAACAGCGACTCGATCAGCAGCGGCCACAGCAACAGCAGCGCGATGGTGCCGGCGGACTGGCGCAACAACGCCCCGACGGCGACGGCGAGCACCGCGCACAGCAGCGCGTAGATCGAGACGCCGTAGATCGACCGCCAGGCCTGGTCGCCCTCGAGAACGAGCTCCCGGCCCGCCTCCGGACCCGCCAGAGCCTTGGCGAGATAGAACGACGCGAGCGCCAGCACGCCGGTGAGCACCGCGCCGAACAGCCCGATCAGCAGCGCCTTGACGACGAGCACGACACTGCGGTTCGGCATCGCCTGGAACGTGGTGCGGATGACCCCGAACCGGTACTCGCTCGTCACCGACAGCGCCGCGAGGATCATCAGCACGAGCACCCCGAAGCCGGCGACGCCGCTCACCGCGACGTCCACGGTCGGGTAGAACCGGCCGACCTCGTCGTCGACGGACATGCTCGCCTTGGAGGCGGCGCCGAGGATCGCCGCGAGGCCCAGGCCGAGCGCGACGATCACGACGGTGCACCACCACGGCGACTGGGTGGAGGTCAGTTTGATCCGTTCCGCCTTGACGGTGTCGACGGCCACGCTCGCCGCCCCGGTGTTGTCGACCGCCACGCTCATCGCAGCTCCCCCTTCATCGGCTGCACGGCCGGGCCTCCGGCCACGGCTCCCTGGTACTGCACGTCGTCTCCGGTCAGTTTCATGAACGCCTCCTCGAGCGACGCGTTCCGGCTCGCCAGCTCGTGCAGCACCACCGAGTGCGCGGCGGCGAGCTCCCCCACCTGCGCGGTGGTGACGCCGCTGACGATCAGCGCGCCGTCGTCGTCCCGGACGGTGTGGCCCTGCCCGGCCAGTGCCGTGCGGAGGGTGTCGAGCTGCGGGCTGCGCACCCGCACCGTCGCTTCCGACGCCCGCTCGACGAACTCCGCGACGGACGTGTCGGCGATGAGCCGGCCCCGGCCGATCACCAGCAGATGGTCGGCGGTCTGCGCCATCTCCGACAGCAGGTGGCTCGACACGAGCACGGTTCGCCCCTCCGCGGCGAGGGCCTGCATGAATTGGCGGATCCACACGATGCCCTCGGGGTCGAGGCCGTTGACGGGCTCGTCGAACAACAGCACCTTCGGATCCCCGAGCAGAGCGCCGGCCAGTCCCAGCCGCTGCGACATGCCGAGCGAGAAGCCGCCCGCGCGCTTGTCGGCCACCTCGGTCAGGCCGACGAGCGCGAGCACCTCCTCGACCCGCGAGTTCGGCAGGCCGTTGGATGCGACGAGCCAGCGCAGATGGGCCCGCGCCGATCGGTTCGGGTGCACCCAGCGCGCATCGAGCAGCGCACCGACGGTCCGCAGCGGCCGTTTCAGCTGCCGGTAGGGGACGCCGTCGATCAGCGCGGTCCCGGCGGTGGGCCGGTCGAGGCCGAGGATCATCCGCATCGTCGTGGACTTCCCGGCGCCGTTGGGGCCGAGGAATCCGGTGACGATCCCCGGGCGGACCGTGAACGTCACGTCGTCGACGGCGACGGTGGAACCGAAGGTCTTCGTCAGTCCGGTCACTTCGATCATGACCCACAGCCTGCCCGATTCGGCCCGATCGTGCCGCGCCGGGTCGCCCCACAGTCCGGTGCACAGGTCGCCGGCGGAAGCTCGTCGCAGGTGACGGCGAGGCGTCCCGGCCGGTGCTGCGGAGCCGACGAGCGAGAAGGCGCCGAATCGGGCGCAGGGACCGAGATGAGGATCGTCCCCGTTGTCGAGTTCCGCCGAGCCGGTGGACGGCACGGGACCGGGGAGTACCGGCTGTTGCCGCTGCCGGCCGCCGTCACGGCGGATTCCGAGAGCAGCCGGTCGTGGCGATCAGCGCCGGGACACGGCCGACGCGGGTGATGTCAGGTCGAGCCCGGCTCGGTCCGGTCGGCGTGGAGTCTGCGGTAGCAGCCGTGTCGACTCCGTTGCACTCCAGTCTGTTTCATGGGATTCAGCACGTCCGATGAGGTCGGTCCCGTCGCCTCCTGCCGGGCCGTGACGTCGACGCGCGGTCCGAGACGTGGACGGCGGCGCGGCAGGTGGGGACGGAGCCTGTCGATCAGGCGGTTTCGGCGATGACGAGTGCGGTGACGTAGCCGCCGTACTTGTCGTCGAAATTCTTGTCGGCGTAGTCACATTCCACGCGGAAGGTCACTGTGCCGCCCGAGATCGACACGAGATCGGTGTCGACCTCCACGATGTTGATGTGGTGATCATCGGAGTCGTAGTCGAGCTTGAAGCCGTTGAGGGCGACTCCGGCGCGCAGCACGTTCCGCGGAAACGACACCGACTGCTGGATGCTCCTGCGGCCCGTCCCGACCGGAATCGTGACCGACGGAGTGAGAAACGATATTGCCATGGGACCGGTCCTTTCTGATGGTGACCTGACACATCGACTGTGAGCCGCGGGGTGCGCGGCAACCACGCACCCTGGGGTGCATCCATGCGACCCTCGGGCTGAATTCGGTCGATACCGGCCGCTACGCGGGGATTGCCCGGGTGAGGTATGCGCTGTGCTGTGCTACCGACCTCGCCGTCGAGCGCTGCGAACTGCCGGGGCCGGAACGGAGAGGGATCCGCCGCCCGGATTGCCCATGCCGTCGACGCCGCGCATGCCGTCGCCGTAGCACTCGCCGTGTTCCACTCGAACTCCGATCCGGACAGGACATTTCGTACATGATGTCGCCGCCCCCTGCCCGGAACCGACCCGGACTCCCGGGCACACCGTGTCCGTACGGCGTTGCGATCTCTTCGGCGCCGAACCCCCGATCTCTTCGACCGGGCCGACCGATATCCACCTGGACCTGGGGAAAGGCGCGTTCCTCACAACTGCCGTACCGCATCGAAGCCTGCGCGTTCCGCCCCCGGATCAGGAGCGTAACGCGGGCCTCCCCCCGCCGTCCGGCAGCCGATCCGCCTTGCAGCGGCGACCGGAGTCGCGATATCTCGCGCCGGGTTCGGTCGTCGCCGGCGGCGTCCGCCGCATCCGGCGGCGTGCCGGTACCGCCGGTACCCCTACATACCGCATGAATGCATTGTCCTTCAACGAAATCCGCTACTGTCGGCCGCCAGAGGCGCGAATCGGTGCGACAATCCAGGTGTCGAAGGGAGGCCCGTGATGACCCAGACACGAGCCGTGATCGGGGAGAGCGTCGAGGAGTCGATCGGAGGCGGTGAGGACGTCGCGCCCCCGAGACTCGGGGCGGCCGTCGGCGCCCTGGCCGACGTGTTCGGTCACGGCCGGACGGTGGCCCGGCACGGCGTGTCGTTCGGCAAGGAACTGGCGAAGATCGCCGTCGGCCGCTCCACGGTGGCACCGGCGAAAGGCGACCGCCGGTTCGCCGACCCGGCCTGGAGCACGCACCCGGCCTACCGCCGGCTCGAGCAGACCTACCTGGCCGCTGCCGGTGCCGTCGACGGCGTCGTCGACGACGTCGGCCGCGGCATCGACCCACGCCGGGCGGCCGAGGCCAAATTCGCCGCCGACATCCTCACCGCGGCCCTGGCCCCGACGAACTACCTGTGGACCAACCCCGCGGCACTGAAGGAGGCGTTCGACACCGCCGGCCTCAGCCTCGTGCGGGGCACCAGGCACTTCGTCTCCGACCTGCTCGAGAACCGGGGCATGCCGTCGATGGTCGACCGCGGCGCCTTCACCGTCGGCACCGACCTGGCGGTCACCCCGGGCGCGGTGATCTCCCGCGACGAGGTCGCCGAGGTGCTGCAGTACACCCCCACCACCACCACGGTCCGCCGCCGGCCGGTGCTGGTGGTGCCCCCGCCGATCGGCCGGTACTACTTCCTGGACCTGCGACCGGGACGCAGCTTCGTCGAGTACAGCGTCGGCCGCGGCCTGCAGACCTTCATGCTCTCGTGGCGCAACCCCACCGCCGAGCAGGGCGACTGGGACTTCGACACCTACGCCGGCCGGGTCCTGCGGGCGATCGACGAGGTGCGGGAGATCACCGGCAGCGACGACGTGAACCTGATCGGGTTCTGCGCCGGGGGGATCCTCGCCACCACGGCGCTCAACCACCTCACTGCCCGGGGCGACGACCGGGTGCACAGCATGGCCTATGCGGTGACGATGCTCGACTTCGGCGATCCGGCACTGCTCGGCGCGTTCGCCCGGCCCGCCCTGATCCGGTTCGCCAAGGGCCGCTCCCGCCGCAAGGGCCTGATCAGCGCGCGGGACATGGGATCGGCATTCACCTGGATGCGCCCGAACGACCTGGTGTTCAACTACGTCGTCAACAACTACCTGATGGGACGCACCCCACCGGCGTTCGACATCCTCGCCTGGAACGCCGACGGCACCAATCTGCCCGGCACCCTGCACGGTCAGTTCCTCGACCTGTTCCGGGACAACCTGCTCGTCGAGCGCGGTAAGTTCACCGTGCTGGGCACACCGGTGGACCTGAAGTCGATCACCGTCCCCACCTTCGTCTCCGGCGCGATCGCCGATCACCTGACCGCCTGGCGCAACTGCTACCGCACCACCCAGCTGCTCGGGGGAGACACCGAATTCGTGCTCAGCTTCTCCGGGCACATCGCCAGCCTGGTCAACCCGCCCGGCAACCCGAAGGCGCACTACTGGACCGGCGGCACACCGGGCCCGGACCCGGACACCTGGCTCGAGCACGCCGAGCGGCAGCAGGGCAGCTGGTGGCAGGCCTGGGCCGACTGGGTGCTCGCCCACGGCGGAGAGGAGACCACCGCGCCGAGCGCACCCGGCAGTACCCGGCACCCCGCGCTCGAGGCGGCCCCCGGCCGGTACGTGCGCGACCTACCCGCAGCCTGACCCTCTCGATCCGGAATCCGGCCCGGACCGACAGGCAGACCCCTGACCGTCGGCGGCTGACGGCAGCAGGTGGCGACTCGTCCTCGACGGCAAGGTGGAGGACACGCGGCGCCGGCGCCCTCCGGCTCACGCCATCTCGGGGACGTGCAGGTGGGCGATGGCGAGCTCGAATTCGCAGGTGTCGAGTATCTCCGCGCCCGCTTCGCGAACCACTGCCGCCCGGATGCCGTCGAGGCGTTCCCTGTGGCGTTCGATCGCCTCGGCGCTGTCGAACGTCATCGACGACACCCCGCGGCCGGACGCGCGGTCGATCATCAGGCTGGCGCTGCAGAACCCGTCGAGTTCCTCCACCTTGGGCAGTGCGCCCATCTTCCACAGGTCGACGCCACGGTCCATGTGCGCCGGCTCGGTCCTGATCCACGTGACCCGGCACCAGGCCCCGCGATCCGAATGGTGGTCGCGATGCATGACGGCGATCTCCCACCGCGACACCTCCGTGGTGCCGTGGAAGATCCTGGCGGCCTCGTCACGTAGCGTGCGCACCGCTCCTTCGCTGGCGCGCATCGATTCGTCGTCGCGCCACGAACTGGTCGCGATGCACCGGCCCGAGCCGCGATCGATCAGCAGGGACATGCCGAGGCAGCCCTCGATGTCTGCCAGCGTGGGCATCACGGTGTCGCGTACGTGCCTGATCCCGGCATCGATGTACGACGGATGCGCGTGAATTGTGGTCGAGCGTGCGAACACGATCGGCACCCTTCTCCTCAGGGCGGTGCCGACGCGGCGCCGCCGGTCGTTGTCGTTCCCCAGGCTTCACCTTGCTCCCCCGATCCACTGGAGGCAATAGGCGCATTCCGCTTCGACCGGTATCGCCCGAACTGCACGATCCGGCCACCGCTGCCGTCCCTCGATCGTGGGAAGAGAACCACCCGTGCACCACTGCTCGCCGCCGCCGACGACGCCGGTGGTGCCGCGACGCGTGCGGCACCACCGGGTCCGGTGGGCGCCCCCGGTCCGGTGGGAAACCGACCGTCACGGCCTCACATCGGGTCGTCTCAGGGCTCGAGCGGCGACGACGCCTGCGCCCAGAACCGCTTCGGGATGCGGCCCGCGTGCCGGGCCCGGAAGCCGGCCTCGACGGCGTGGCGCATCGCGGACGCCATGAGGGCCGGGTCCTTCGCCCGGGTCACCGCGGTCGCCAGCAGCACCGCGTCGCACCCGAGTTCCATCGCGAGCGCGGCGTCCGAGGCCGTGCCGATGCCCGCGTCGAGGATCACCGGCACCCCGGCGGCCTCGACGATCATCTCGATGTGGTGCGGGTTGGCGACCCCGAGGCCCGTGCCGATCGGCGAGCCGAGCGGCATCACGGCGGCGCAGCCGACGTCCTCGAGCCGTCGCGCCAGCACCGGGTCGTCGTTGGTGTAGGGCAGCACGACGAACCCGTCGTCGACGAGTTGCTCGGCGGCCGAGACGAGTTCGATCGCGTCGGGCAGCAGCGTGCGTTCGTCGGCGACGACCTCGAGTTTGACCCAGTCCGTTCCGAGCGCCTCGCGGCCGAGTTGTGCGGTGAGCACCGCCTCGGCGGCGCCGCGGCAGCCGGCGGTGTTGGGGAGCGGCGCGATGTCGAGGCGGCGCAGCAGATCGAGCACGCCGGTCCCGGACGCCGCGTCCACCCGGCGCATCGCCACGGTGGTCAGCTCGGTACCGGAGGCCACGAGGGCCTCCTCGAGCACGGCGAGGTTCGCGGCCCCACCGGTGCCGGTGATCAGCCGCGAGGCGAAGCTGCGTCCGGCGATCGTCAGGGGCGGCAGGTCGTGGCCGGGGTCGCGCTCAGCCACCCTGCACCGCCGTCAGCACCTCGATCTGCCAGCCCTTCTCGACGCGCTCGGACCAGCGTCCCCGGGGGAAGACGGCACCGTCCACGGCGACGGCGACCCCCCTGTCGGGCAGCCCGAGCCCGCTCAGCAACTCGGCCATCGTCGGCGCCTCGGCGAACCAGCGCTCCTCCCCATTGACCGTGACTCCCACCGTCGGCGCACCGTTCATCACACTCACTCCTCGGTAAATCGTTGCGGATCAGCATATTTCGCCACAGCGAGCGGTTCGTCCGCGAGCTCCGCGACCACCGCGTCCGCCGTGACCGGGGTCAGCAGCACGCCGTTGCGACCGTGCCCGGTCGCGGCGATCACCCGCTCGGACAGCCGGCCGATCAGCGGCAGGTTGTCCGGGCTCACGGGTCGCAGTCCCGCACTCGCCTCGTACAGCTCGTACTCGCCGATCGCCGGGAACAGCGTCTCGGCGTCGGCGACGAGATCCCGCACCCCCGCGACGGTGACCTGCGTGTCGTCGGCCTCGTACTGGGTTGCGCCGACGACGAGCCCGTCCGCGCGCGGCACCAGGTACGCGGGCCGGCCGTGCACGCTGCCGCGGACCGTCCGGTGCGGGGCGGGAGCCGCGCCCGGACGGGTCCGCAACCGCAGGATCTCCCCCTTGACCGGCCGCACCGGCAAGCCCGGCCACAGCCGCGCCGAGGCGGCGCCGGCCGCGAGCACCACTCGGTCGGCGCCCAGTTGCGTGACGTCACGGACCGGCTCGTCGACGAAGGTGACCCCGGCCCCGGCGGCCGCCCGTCGCAGTGCGTCGACAAGAACCCGGTTGTCCACGGCCAGCTCGTCCGGGGCCAGCAGCCCCAGACGGATGCGCGGGCCGAGCGACGGCTCGAGTTCGCGCACCTCGGCGCGGCCCAGTACGCGCATCTCGTGCCCCTGGGCCGACACCCACTCGGCGATCGTGCGCAGGTCGGCGGCGTCGGCCGCGTCCAGCGCGACGGTCAGCGATGCAGTGGAGGTGAACAGGTCGAGGCCGGTCTCCCGGAGCAGCTCGGCGCCGAACGCCGGCCAGCGGGCCAGCGACGCGGCGCCCAGCTCGAGGACGTGTTCCTCACCCGGCCAACCCTCCGACAAGGGTGCCAGCATCCCCCCGGCCACCCAGGACGCCCCCGCTCCCGGGGACGGGTCGTGCACGGTCGCGGTCCAGCCGGCCCGGGCCGCGTGCCAGGCGATCGACAGCCCGATCACGCCTCCGCCGACAACGGATACGGTTCCCAACAGTTCGTCCACCTCACTCCCTGCGCCGGCATGATCCGGTTCAGGTGCTGACGGTCGGGGCCGGCAGGCCCCCTCTCAGCCCCGCGATCCCCGGGACTCCCGTGTCGATTCGTTCAGAGCAGAGACTACCGTCTCCGCCGTGACTACCTACCGTGGCAACCATCCCGCCCCCCGGGAACGCCTCGCGCAGGCCCGGCTCTACCTGTGCACCGACGCCCGTCGCGACACCGGCGACCTGGCTCGATTCGTCGAGGAGGCCCTTGCGGGCGGTGTCGACATCGTCCAGCTCCGCGACAAGGGCTCGGCAGGCGAGAAGAAGTTCGGCCCGCTCGAGGCGCGCGAGGAACTCGAAGCACTCGAGGTGCTCGCCGCCGCCTGCCACCGGCACGGCGCCCTGCTGGCCGTCAACGATCGCGCCGACATCGCCCTGGCCGCCGGCGCCGACATCCTGCACCTCGGGCAGGGCGACCTGCCGGTGCGGTACGCCCGGCAGGTCCTCGGCGACGACGTGGTGATCGGCCGCTCGACCGCCAGCCGGGCCCAGGCCAGCCTCGCCGACATCGAGGACGGTGTCGACTATTTCGCCAACGGACCGGTGTGGGAGACCCCCACCAAGCCGGGTCGCACCGCAGCGGGACTCGAGGTGCTGCGGGAGGTGGCCCGGTCGCAGCCGCGGCGGCCGTGGTTCGCCATCGGTGGCATCGATGCCGAGCGGCTGCCCGAGGTGCTCGACGCCGGTGCCACCCGCATCGCGGTGGTCCGCGCCATCACCGCGGCACCGAATCCGCGGGCCGCGGCGGCGGCCCTGAAGGCCGCGCTGCCCGGCTGAGAGGCCGTCACAGCCAGCCGAGCACCGTCGACGGCGCCAGGGTCGGCACGTCCCCGGGCAGCCGGGCACGCAGTCCCCGGTCGGCCGTCACCACCACGGTGAGCACCTGGTCCAGGACCGCCGACGTGCCCTTCGCCAGGACGGCCAGCTCGTCGTCTCCGCTGCCGGCCGCGGAGTGCACCGGGGTGCGGTCGTCGTCGATCACCGCTGCGCGGGCCTGCCCCTCGAGGACCGCCTCGATGCGGCTCACCCAGCCGAAGGACCCGCCGGGCAGTTCGACGGTGCGGGGCACCGACTCCGCCAGCTCCGCGAGCAGTCGTGCGGTGGCACCCGGCCGATCGCGCCACCAGCCGTTCGGCCGCGAGCCGAGGACATTGGCCGTGTCGAGCAGCATCCGCACCGCCCGGGTTCGCAGGTCCGGCCAGGCGGCCGCGAACCCGGAGTGCAGGGGCATGGTCTCGACATCCGCCTCCGGCACCCAGCGCAGTTCGGTGCTCTCCCCGTTGAGGGTCGTCGCCATCGGGCTCGGGGTGTCCGCGACGACCGTGGTGTACGTCCATCCTCCGGTCACGCCGGAGGTGACCCGCTCGGTGCGCACGTTCACGGCAGCCGCGTCGATCCCGGTCTCCTCCTCGGCTTCCCGTACAGCCGCGGCGACGGGACTCTCGTCGCTGTCGCGGGCGCCGCCGGGCAGGGCCCACGTGCCGCCCTGGTGGCTCCACGCCGCGCGGTGCTGGAGCAACACGGCCGGCGTGCCGTCGGGCAGCGGTGCACGCAGCAGCAGCCCGGCCGCGCCGAATCTGCCCCACCGGCGACCACCGTCGGGTCCGACGGCCCAGCCGTCCCCGTCACCTCGCATCGCGTCCGCCTCCCTGCCGCCCGGCCGCCGACCGCGAGCCGGGCGTCCACCGTCCTCGGACGGCAACAACATCCCATCACTGCTTATATGCTCGCCACACACAGTGCCACATCGGAAGGGGTGCTCTCGTGGACGTGCGCGTGACCCCCACGCTCGGCGCGGTCGGGGGTCGCCTCGAGCGCGGCGACGTGTCCGGTCCCGTCGTCGACCACGACCGCCGCGCCGACGACTGGCGCGCCCTGCTCCGATCCACCCCCGCCGCATTCCTCACCCTCGGCGCGCTGCTGTCGATCCTCCTCATCGTCTCCGGCATCGTCGCAGGTCAGACCGTGACGAGCCGGCAGGCCACGCACAATCGGCTGCTCACGTCCGTCGAACCCCTCGCCGACGCAGCCCAGAGTCTCTACAGCGCGCTGTCCGTCGCGGACGCGGCCGCCGCCACGGGTTTCATCGCGGGCGGTATCGAACCCGAGGAGGTGCGGGAACGCTACACCCAGGCCGTCGGCGAGGCGTCCACCCAGGTCGTCGCCGCGGCCGGCGGAATCGCCGCCGACGACAGGGTGAGTGCCCGGTTGCTGGCGGACATCGCCGGCCGGCTCACCGTCTACACCGGCCTGGTGGAGACGGCCCGGGCGAACAATCGCGTTGGAAACCCCGTAGGCGCCGCCTACCTCGGCGAGGCCTCGTACCTGATGCAGTCCGAACTGCTGCCGATGGCGCAGGAACTGCACGAACGCAGCTCGTCCGCCGTCACGTCCACCCAGCGGGCGGCGGTGCAACCGCCGTGGACGTCGATCGGGATGCTGCTGATGACGGTCGTCGCGCTGACCGGCGTGCACGTGATCGTCTCGCGAATCAGCCGCCGCACCCTCAACCTCGGACTGCTCACGGCCATCGCCTCGACGGGGATCCTGCTGTGCTGGCTCCTCGTCGCGGGACTGATCTCGTCGAGCGCCACCCGGAACGCCGTCGAGCGCGGCGGCGAACCGCTCGGGGTCTTCACCGACAGCCGGATCCTCGCCCAGCAGGCCCGGACCGCCGAGACGCTGCAGCTGGTCCGGCGGGACGTCACCGGCGAATACGACGCGATGTTCGACGGCAGCATGGACCGTCTCGAGGAGTTGCTCACCGGCTCCGCGGCCACCGACGTGGAGTCCCAGGCCGAACCGGCCGGCCGCGCCGCCGAAGCGCGCACGGCGTGGCTGGCATCGCACGACCGCGTGCAGGCGGCACTCGACCGGGGCGACTACCCGGCTGCCGCGATCCTCGCCACCGGTCCCGGGCCCGACGAGGCGGCGGCCCAGTTCCACGCCGTCGACCGCGCCCTCGAACAGGGCATCGACCTCGCGCGCGCCGAACTGCGCGGCAACGAGGTCCGCGCCGCGGACACGCTGTCCGCGCTCGCACCGGCCGCGTGGGTGCTCACCGTGCTCGCGTGGCTCGGCGTCGTGGGAGGACTGGCGCCACGAATCCGGGAGTACCTGTGAACATCCGCAACGCCCTGCTCGCCGTCGCCGTCGCCGCGGCCGTCCTCACCGGTGGGTGCGCGACGTCGCAACCGGAGATCGTCGCCGGTCCCGACGTGTCCTACACCGAACCGCCGTTGCCGGAGCGCGCCGCACTCGCGCCCACCGACGTGCCGATCCCCCCGGAGCCGGACTGCGGCGACCCGACCGCCGGGCTGCGTCCCGACGGGGCGACGACCGGACCGGCCCTCGATGCGATCCGGGCGCGCGGACGCCTCGTCGTCGGGCTCGACACCGGCAGCAACCTGATGAGTTTCCGCGACCCGTCGACCGGCCGGATCGCCGGGTTCGACGTGGACATCGCCCGCGAGATCGCCCGGGATCTGCTCGGCAGTCCGGACCTGCTCGACTTCCGGATCCTGAACTCCGCGGACCGGGAGCAGGCCCTGCAGGATTCCACGGTCGACATCGTCGCGAAGACGATGACGATCACGTGTGCCCGACGTGAACGCGTCGACTTCTCCACGGTGTACTTCGTCGCCCAGCAGCGTGTCCTGGTGGTCAAGGGCTCCGACGTCCGGGACGTCGCCGATCTCGCCGGCCGGCGGGTGTGTGCGGTGCGCGGCACGACGTCGCTCATGCGTCTGCGGCAACTGCAACCGTCCGCGGCGATTCTGACCGTCCCGTCGTGGGCGGACTGTCTCGTCGTGCTGCAGCAGCGCCAGGTCGACGCCGTCAGCACCGACGACACGATCCTCGCCGGGCTCGCCTCCCAGGACCCGTACCTGGAACTGGTGGGGGCGCCGCTCGGAACCGAGCCCTACGGCATCGGGATCGCGCAGGGCCGTGAGGACCTGGTGCGGTTCGTCAACGGCACCCTCGAACGGATCCGTCGGGACGGCACGTGGACACAGATCTACAACCGTTGGCTCACCGTCCTCGGTCCCGCCCCGGCGCCGCCGACCCCGACGTACGTGGACTGAGAGAACGCATGTCCGACACCGACGACGACACCGGACCGGCGACAGCACCGGCGGCACCCCCGGATTCCGGTCCGGCGACCGCACCGAGCGCCCGGCCGGGAACAGCACCGGACAGCGGTCCGGGCACAGCACCGAGTATCGGTCCCGGTACTCAGCGCAGTCGCCGGGGAAGCATGCCGTCGCAGCGGTCGTCCTCACGCCGCTCCCGGTCGCGGTTGCCGTCGCGGCGGCGACTCGCGGGTCTCGTCGACATCCCCGTCCCCACACCCGTCGACCCCGAGTCCGTCGTCCTGCGCGACCCGCACGTCGCCGAGGGCAAGCGGTTCTGCTGGAAGTGCGGCAAGCCGGTCGGCCGCAGCACACCCAACGGCCCGGGCGCGACGTCGGGCCGATGTCCTTCGTGCGGAACCCCGTTCGAGTTCACTCCGCTGCTCGCGGTCGGCGACGTCGTCGGCGGGCAGTATGTGGTGCAGGGCTGTCTCGCCCACGGTGGTCTCGGCTGGATCTACCTGGCGATCGACCGGAACGTCAGTGATCGCTGGGTGGTCCTGAAGGGTCTGCTGCACTCCGGAGACGCCGAGGCGCAGGCCGTCGCGCTGGCCGAGAAGCAGTTCCTCGCCGAGGTGACGCATCCGAGCATCGTGAAGATCTTCAACTTCGTCGAGCACCCTCGCCCCGACGGCAGCCCGATGGGCTACATCGTCATGGAATACGTGGGCGGGCACTCGCTGCGCGAGGTGCTCGACACCTGTCCCAAGCCCTCGCGGATGCCCGTCGAACAGGCCGTCGCGTACGTCCTCGAGATCATGCCGGCGCTGAGCTATCTGCATTCGATCGGGCTCGTCTACAACGACCTCAAGCCCGAGAACATCATGGTCACCGAGGAACAGCTCAAACTCATCGATCTCGGTGCCGTCACCGGCATCGAGGACTACGGCTACCTGTACGGCACGCCGGGCTTCCAGGCCCCGGAGATCGTGCGCACCGGCCCGACCGTAGCGTCCGACATCTACACCGTCGGCCGGACCCTCGCCGTGCTGACCCTCGACATGCCGTGGACGCAGGGGCGTCCGGCCGACGGCCTCCCGACACCGGCCGAGGCGCCGCTGCTGGCGGAGTACGAGTCCTACCACCGGTTGCTGCTGCGGGCGATCGATCCCGATCCGCAGCGACGGTTCGAGTCGGCCGACGAGATGGCGAGCCAGCTGACGGGTGTCCTGCGCGAGATCCTGTCGCAGCAGACCGGCGAGGAGCATCCGGGTCTGTCGTCGGTGTTCAGCCGACAGCGGACGACGTTCGGCACGGACGAGGCTGTCGGGCGCACGGATTCGATCGTCGACGGTGTCGAACGGGACGAGAAGCTCGCGGCGCGTGATGTGGCGGCAGCGCTGCCCGTTCCGCTGCTCGATCCGCTCGATCCGAGTGCGGCACTGCTGGCGGCGGCGGTGCACAGCGAACCTCAGCAGACACTCGACGCGCTGCGCCACGCGCGCGACAACGGCATCGAGCGCGTCGTCGGCACGGCCGACGTCTCGTTCTCCCGGGAGATCACGCTCGCCGAGGTCCGTGCCCATCTCGACCTCGGGCACGGCGCGCGCGCCACCGAGATCCTGGGCAAGCTGGAACGTGACCTGGGAGCGGACTGGCGCATCGACTGGTATGCCGGTCTCGCCGAGCTGATCAACGGCGAATACGAGTCCGCCTTCGGCAGATTCGAGAAGGTGCTCGCCGCGATGCCCGGCGAGACCGCACCCAAGCTCGCTCTGGCGGCCACCGCCGAACTCATCCTGCAGCATTGGGAGAGCGAGGATCCCGATGCCTGGCGCGCGTTCTGCGAGAACTACTACCGCACCGTGTGGCGCACCGATCACAACGTGGTGAGCGCCGCGTTCGGCCTGGCGCGGCAACTCACCCTCCGCGGCGAGCGGGCAGCCGCGATCGCCGCCCTCGACCAGGTGCCGCCCAGTTCCCGGCATCACGCTGTCGCCCGGATGACGACCGTGCTGATCCTGCTGCACGACCGCCCGGTCGACGAGATCGAGGAGGCCGACCTGCGCGAGGCCGCGCGGCGGGTGGAGACGTTGTCGCCGGAGGAGGGACGGCTCCTGCAGATGCGCACCCTGGTGCTGTCGATCGCTCTCGACTGGGTCCGCGCGGGGCACTCGGCACGCCGCCGATCGGACCCGATTCTCGACGTCCCGTTCGACGAGAGGGGCCTTCGCAGCGGCACCGAGTCCGGTCTGCGAGACCTGGCCCGCAACGCGCCGACCCGCGCCCACCGATTCACCCTCGTCGACCTGGCCAACGCCATCCGCCCCCGCAGCCTGCTGTGAGCCGAGCGGGAGGATCTCGCGGCATCGGCCGAGTGGGCTCGACGACAACCTCCCGCTCGGCGCGGAATCCGCCCGCTCACCACCGCTGTGGACAACCCGGAAGTTGTCCACAGTCCGGTGACCGGGGGTTCCGCAGCGGCCGGACGCCCTGCATCGTGTGCGTCCGTGCATTCCTTCGACGCTCCCTTCCGGGGCACCGAGGCGATCGCGTCCGGTGCGCTGACCGCCTACGAGTTGCGGCACGGATTCGTCCGCCTGCACCGTGATGTCTACGTGCGGCGCGGTGTCGCGCCCACGGCACGCACCAGAGCCCGGGCCGCCTGGTTGTGGTCGGCGGGCAGGGGAACGCTCGCCGGCCTGTCGGCCGCGGCGCTGCACGGGACGAAGTGGATAGACGGCTCCGCCCCGGCGGAGCTGCTTCGGGCCGGTCACGTGCGTGCGCCCTCCGGCATCGTCGTCCGGCAGGGCATCCCCGACGACGACGAACTGTGCCGCGTGGACGGAATGACGGTGACCAGTCCCGCGCGGACGGGGTTCGACCTCGGCCGCACGGTGAAGGGAGACCGCGCTGTCGAACTCCTCGACGCCTTGTGTCACGCCACCGGCCTGATGCCTGCGGAGATCCGCGAGCTCGCCGGTCGGCACGCGGGAGCGCGTGGGGTGTCCGCACTGCGGCAGGTGCTCGGCCTCGTCGACGGCGGCGCCGAGTCGCCACCCGAGACACGGACGCGCCTGCTGCTCGTGCGCGCGGGGCTTCCCGCTCCCGAGACTCAGATCCACGTCCGTGCCGCGGACGGACGACTGCTCGCCCGCGCTGACCTGGGGTGGCGATGCTGGCGGGTCCTCGTCGAGTACGACGGCGAACACCACTGGACGGACCCCGCTCAGCGCACCCGGGACATCGACCGGTACGCACTGCTCGAGTCCGCGGGCTGGCGGGTCGTCCGGGTCGACGCGCGACTGCTCGCCCAACGCCCGGACGTCGTGCTCGAGCGCGTGCGGGCGGCGTTGTGGGCGGCCGGCGCCCGGTGGTGAGAAAACGAGCGGGAGGATCTCGCGGCATCGGCCGAGTGGGCTCGACGACAACCTCCCGCTCGGCGCGGAAACGTCCCGCTCGTCTACACCAGCGCCGCGGCCGCCCGCGCGATCGCGAGCTCCTCGTTGGTCGGGATCACGAGGACCTCTACCTGGGACGTGTCCGCCGAGATGCGCCGCTCGCCGCGCTCCGGCGCGACGTTGCGGGCGTCGTCGACGACGATGCCGAGGCGTTCGAGGCCGGCGAGGGCGTCGCGACGGACGTCGACGTTGTTCTCGCCCACCCCGCCGGTGAAGACGACGACGTCGACGCCGCCGAGTTCGACGAGATACGCGCCGAGGTACTTGCGCAGTCGGTGCACGTAGACGTCGTAGGCCAGCTTCGCGTCCTCGGAACCCTCGGCGACGAGCCGCAACAGCGCCCGGAAGTCGTTGACACCGGACAGGCCCTTGAGCCCGGAGCGCCGGTTGAGCAGACCGTCGATGGTGTCGACGTCCATGCCCGCGCTGCGATTCAGATGCAGCAGCACGCCGGGATCGATGTCGCCGCAACGGGTTCCCATGACCAGACCCTCGAGAGGGGTCAATCCCATGGATGTGTCGACGGGCCGGCCGCCGGCGATCGCGGAGGCCGACGCACCGTTGCCGAGATGCAGCACGATCTGGTTCAGCTCGGACAGTTCCCGTCCGAGGAACCGGGCCGCACGTTCGGACACGTACTGGTGCGACGTGCCGTGGAACCCGTACCGCCGGATGCCGTGTGCCCGCGCGACGTCCCGGTCGATCGCGTAGGTCGCGGCTTCGGCGGGCAGGGCGTGGAAGAACGCCGTGTCGAACACCCCGACGTGCGGAATGTCGGGCAGTTCCTCGCGCGCGACCTCCATGCCGATGACGTTCGCGGGATTGTGCAGCGGCGCAAGAATGGACAGTTCCTCGACGGTGCGCACCACGTCGTCGTCGACGAGAGTGGGCTCGTGGAACACCTCGCCGCCGTGGACGAGCCGGTGACCGACGGCGACGATGCCGGCCTCGCGCAGTGGCCGGCCCAGTCCCTCCACCCAGTCGAGGACGATCCGCAGTCCGGCCCGGTGATTCTCGATGGGACCGACGTGTTCCTCGGTGCCGGTGGTGTGGTGGAACACGACCCGGCCTTCCGGCTCGCCGATCCGTTCGACGAGACCGTGCGCCACCGACTCTCCGGTCTCGGGGTGGACGAGCTGGAACTTGATCGACGACGAGCCCGAGTTGAGCACCAGCACGGTGCCGTCCGTCCGGGCGCTCATTCGCCGGTCTCCTGCGCCTGGATCGCGGTGATCGCCACCGTGTTCACGATGTCCTGGATCAGCGCTCCCCGCGACAGGTCGTTGACGGGTTTGCGCAGGCCCTGCAGGACCGGACCGACGGCAACGGCTCCGGCGCTGCGCTGCACGGCCTTGTAGGTGTTGTTACCGGTGTTGAGGTCCGGGAAGATGAACACGGTCGCCCGGCCGGCGACCTCCGAGCCGGGCAGCTTGGCGCTGGCGACGGACGGTTCGATCGCGGCGTCGTACTGGATCGGCCCTTCCACCGGCAGATCGGGCCTGCGTTCGCGCACCAGGGCGGTGGCGGCGCGGACCTTGTCGACGTCGGCGCCCGAGCCGGATTCGCCGGTCGAGTAGGACAGCATCGCGATGCGCGGTTCGATGCCGAAGCGTGCGGCGGTGGCGGCCGAGGAGATCGCGATGTCGGCGAGCTGTTCGGTGGTGGGGTCGGGTACCACCGCGCAGTCGCCGTAGGCGAGCACCCGGTCCGACAGGCACATGAGGAAGATGCTCGACACCGTGGACACGCCGGGTTCGGTCTTGACGATCTCGAAGGACGGGCGGATCGTGTGCGCGGTGGTGTGCGCGGCACCGGAAACCATGCCGTCGGCGATGCCGAGATGCACCATCATCGTGCCGAAATACGAGATGTCGCTCATGATCTCGCGAGCGCGTTCGATCGTCATTCCCTTGTGGGCACGCAGCCGGGCGTATTCCTCGGCGAACTGCTCGGCGAGTTCGGACGATCTGGGATCGAGCACCTTCGCGGCGCTCAGGTCCACGCCGAGTTCGGTGGCCCGGCGCCGCACCTGCGTCTCGTCGCCGAGGATCGTCAGGTCGGCGATCCGGCGTTGCAGGACACGCCCGGCCGCGCGCAGGATCCGATCGTCCTCGCCCTCGGGCAGCACGATGTGCCGGCGCTGACGGCGCGCCCAGTCGATGAGCTGGTACTCGAACATCTGCGGGGTCGTGACGGACGGCCGCGGTACGTCGAGACGGCTCAACAGCTGATCGGTGTCCACGTGCTGTTCCATCAGCGCGACGGCGGTGTCGATCTTGCGGTGCGCGCCGAGGGCCATGCGCCCACGTGTCCGGTCGGCGGCCGACGCGGTGTCGAAGGTTCCGAGGCTCGTCGTCAGGATCGGCAGGCTGGGCTTGAGTCCGGCGACGAGCTGCGCCACCGCCGGGTGCGGCAGGAGTCCGCCGTTCATGATGATCCCGGCCAGCGACGGAAAACCCTGGGCCGCATTGGCATTGACGAGGGCGAGGAGCACGTCGGAGCGGTCGGCGGGGGCGATGACCACGACGCTCTCGGTGAGGCGTTCGAGGATGTGTTCGGCGGTCATGCCGCCGACCATGACGCGCAGCGCTTCGCGGTGCAGCAGTTCCGGGTCGCCGCTGTAGAGTTCGCCGTCGATCGCGGTGAGCAGTTCCCCCATGGTCGGCGCGACGAGAATCGGCACCTCCGGCAGGGTCCACAGCGGCACACCCCGATCGCCGACAGCCGCGGCGATCTCGTCGAGGCGGTCGGCGGGGCAGCGGTTGACGACGATTCCGGTCAGGTGGGCATGCTGGGCGGCGAGTTCGGCGGTGCACACGCTGGTCAGTTGCGCCACCTCGTCGGGGGTGCGCCGAGAGCCACGCAGGACGAGCAGGACGGGCGCGTCGAGATTGGCGGCGATGCGGGCGTTGTAGCCGAGTTCGCTGGGGTTGGCGATCTCCGTGTAGTCGCTGCCGACGATGACGACGGCGTCGCAGCGGTCCGCGACGGCGTGGTACTTGACGACGATCTCGCTGAGGGCGGCCTCGGGGTCGGCGTGCACGTCGTCGTAGGTGGCGCCGACGCACTCGTCGTAGTCGAGGTCGACGGTGATGCGTTCGAGGAGCAGTTCGAGGATGTAGTCGCGGTCGTTGTCGGAGCGGGCGATGGGACGGAAGACACCGACGCGCGCGGCGGAGGCGCACAGCGCCTGGAGCAGGCCGAGCGCGACGGTGGACTTGCCGGTGTCGCCTTCCGGCGCGGCGATGTAGATGCTCGACACGGACTCGGCGGCGGCGCTCATGGGTCACACGATATGCGGCTTCGCCGCCGGTGCGTCCTTCGGGCTGTGGGAGCAACCCGAAGGACACACCGGCGGCGCGGGGCGTGTCAGTCCGCGAGTGGATCGAGCGCGAAGTCGTACGTGGCGACCTTGCGTCCGGCGTCGTCGACCTGCGGATCGAGGACGAGTTCCGGCTTCGTCGCCGTCGCGACGTCGTCGTCGAGCCAGTCACCGCCGGCGAAGTACAGCTGGGTGACGATCGGCTGCCGGCCGGGTGCGGTCACCCGGAGGTGCAGGTGCGCCGGGCGCCACGGGTGCCAGCCGGCCGCCTCGATGAACTGGCCGGTGGGCCCGTCCGTCGGGATCTGGTACGGAGCCGGTTCGATGGTGGTGATCGCGTACCGGCCCTCGGCGTCGGCGACGACGGTGCCGCGCAGATTCCACTGCGGCAGGTGCGGGGCGAACTGCGAATAGTAGCCCTCGTCGTCGGCGTGCCAGATCTCCATGCGTGCGCCGTCGAGGCCCCGACCGTCGAGGTCGGTGACCTGCCCGCGCAGGACCAGCGGGGGGTGGACGCGGTCCTCGTCGCGCATCGGGAGGGCGCACTGTGCGGGTAGTTCGGGGGCGCCCGGAACGTAGTACGGCCCCTCGATGCTGCCCTTGGTGCCGCGGAACCGCCGGGAGTTGACGTCCTCGATCTCGTGCTCGACGAACACGTCCAGCAGGAGGGGCCACTCGCCGCCCTCGCCGACGTCGATGAGCCACTGCTTGAGCACGCGGTACTCGTCGTAGGTGACGGCGTGCTTCCGGATCAGCGCACCGAATCCCGCGAGTGCTTCGGTCGCGATGGCGGACAACCGTTCCGGCGAGGTGTCGGCGGTGAAGCGTTCACCCTTGAACTTGTCGGTGGCGGCGTTGCCGGAGGCGACCGCGGTGGGACTTTCGATGGTGGTCATGATGTCTCCCGGGAAGTGTTCAGGCGCGGCGGAAATGGGACACGTCGTCGTTGCCGATCAGGTCGGGCACGGTCCAGCCGTCGAGGTCGTACTCGCTCATGAACTGCTCGGCCAGGCCCTTCATGGAGGACACGTCTCCACGTCCCTCCGCCGCGAAGAGGAGCTCGGCCTTGACGTTCTCGTGGTTGCCGGCGTAGTTGCGCTCGTAGAGTTCGTGGCGGCCGCCGAATTCGGAGCCGATCGAATCCCACAGCGCCTTAATGACCTTGACCCGGTCCACCGCGGTGAGGCCGTCCGAGCCGCGGACGTAGTTGGCCAGGTAGGGACGCACGTCCGGATTCTTGAAGTCCGCGGCCGAGGACGGCAGGTAGATCAGGCCCGAGGCGACGTCCTGCTCGATGATCTCCTTGATGCGCGGGTAGCCCTGCATCGCGAACATCCGGTAGGTCAGGCCGTACTCGAGCTTCGGGATGACGGTGTCCCCGATCCACGGTTCCGGGTTGTTGACCATCGCGTCGGTCAGCGACCAGAACAGGTTGCGCCAGCCGATGACCTCGCCCACGCGGGTCTGCACGCCGCGGAACCCGCCGGCGCCGGTCGCGTCGAGCGCCTTCATCAGCAGGCCGGCGATGAAGTCGAGCTTGACCGCCAGACGGGTGCAGCCCTGCAGAGTGAAGCGCTGGAGGAATCCGGAGCCGCCGAGGAAATTGTTGATCTTCTCCACGTCGCCGTACATGAAGACGTTCTCCCACGGCACCAGCACCTTGTCGAAGATGAAGATGGCGTCGTTCTCGTCCATGCGGGAGGACAGCGGGTAGTCGAACGGCGAACCGACGACATTGGCGTTCTGCGAGTAGGAGGCCCGCGAGATCAGCTTGATGCCCGGGGCGTCCATCGGCACCGTGCAGATC
>NZ_JAUIZP010000005.1:0-25114 GCF_041414735.1 Rhodococcus sp. GXMU-t2271 | reverse complement strand
ACGCCTTGTACCCCAACTTCAGACCCTGCGACACCACGAACTCCTACCCGTCTACGTTTCTCGACCGGTTCGAGTATGCCCAGCCGACTGTGACAGGCGCGACATCACGTCTCGAGTTCGGCCGGATGCAGATGCGGCTGCCAGTCGTATACGACGCTGGTGCGCAGGAGGATGTCCTGCAGAGACCGACGGCGCCGGTCCACCGCCACCCACAACAACCCGAAGCCGAACATCACGCACAGCCAGGCTCGCACCGCGGAACGAATCCACCCGACGAGGTCGCCGTTGCGGCTGACCACCCGTAGCCCCATCACCACCGCGCCGAGCGTTCGTCCCGTCGTCGCCCAGCACGCCGTCAGGTACACCACCGCGAGACCGACGAACACGGCGACGGACAGCAGGATCTGCGCGTCCGGGAGGGTGAATTCCTGCGGAGAGAACAGCAGCTGCGCGAACACCACGGCCAGGTAGACCCCGCCCATCATCGTGAGCACCACTCCGAGGTCGACGGCGGCTGCGATACCCCGCGTGACGATCCCGGCCGGCCGGTGCTGCTCCCCGCCGGTCACGCGGGTGCTTCCGGGGATTCCGGCACGCGTCCGAACAACCGCCCGACGAACCCGGACACCGCGTCGTCGGCGTGCATCCCTTGGTTCCGGACGCCGCGGACCGCCTCGGTGGACATGGACCCGGTCGACTCCCGGATGATGCTCGGCAGGTCGACCCCCTCGATGACCGCGTTCGCCAGGCCGACCAGGTCGACCCGCCCGATGATCGCGTCCACGTCGATCTTCGCCGCAAGTGCGTCCAGGTCCACGCGGTCGATGATCGCGTCCACGTCGATCTTCGCCGCGAGCGCGTCGAGATCCACGCGGTCGACGATCGCCGCCACGTCCACTCGTTCGGCGACCGCGTCGATGTCGACGCGGGCCAGGATCGGTGCGATCGCGACTCGTGCCGCGACGGCGTCGATGTCGACCCGATCGAGGATCCGTTCGATGTCGATCCCCTCGGCGAGCGTGTCGAGGTCCACATGGTCCCGCACGACGGCGGTGATATCCACGACGTCCAGGGCCGCGTCCACGACCCTGCGCACCACGGTGTGCAGCACCCGGTCCGCGATCTCGTCCCCGGCGCGCAGGGTCTCGGCGCCGCGCGACTCGAGGGCGACGAGGGCCGGGTCCACACCCGGTAGCCGGCGTGCCGCGTCGACGCCGAACAGGAGCATGCGACGAATCCCGTCGCCCACGGTTGCCGCGGCACCCACCGCCACGCGCACCGGGTCGAGGGTGGGCCTGCCGTTCATACCGATATCAAAGCCCTCCGGCGCCCGAAATGCACGTAGTTCACGATCGGCTGAGGGCCGCCGGCGTTCACGCGGATCGGTCCAGGCCCCGAGCGGTCCGGAGCGACGCCGGGGCGAATTCGACGGTGACGGACCGGGCGCCGGAGTACGCGAGGAGTGCCTGCACCGCCTCGGCGTACCGGCTCCGAGGGTCCGGGATCCGCCGGACGACACTCGGTACCGGAACAACGGGCGCCTCCGACACGGGCAACAGGATCTCCGCGTCGAGCCGGCTGCGGCTCCCCTCGATCAGCAACCCTTCGGCGACCACCCGGCGCACCGGCACATCGTGCCGCCGCCGGACGTCGCCCACCACCAGCGCCACGTACTCGTCGTCGTCGACGACCACGGTGATCAGACGCCCTCGCCGGGTCCCGACCGTCAGTGGCACGTCCGAGACGAACTCGGCGCCGCCCGCCGACGTGCCGGGGACCGGGCATCCGTTGGTGTGCAGGATCATTCGTCTGCGGTTCCAGCTGAAGAACGGCTCGTCCACGGCTCTCGTTCCTCCTTCGCGCTGTCGACGAGATGTGCTGTCTCCATCTTCGGCAGGAAGAGCGGTCGCGAACTGTCCCACATCCGGACAGGGGGTCGCACTGTGCGGTGGCAGGTTCGGTGACCTGCGGGGGGCCTACTCGCCGGCGAAACCGAACAGGGTCAGTTTCCGGTACAGCGACGACCGGGAGATTCCCAGGGCGCGGGCGGCGTGCACCCGGTTGCCACCGGTTTCCCGCAGGACCTTGGCGATGAGATCCCGTTCGGCGGACTCGACCGCGTTGAGCTGGCGGCGCGGACCGTGCCGGCACCATTCGGGCAGGTCCTCGACGGTGATGGCACCGGCAGGCCGGTGCGCGACGGCGCAGCGCAACGCCGCTTCGAGCTCGTGGATGTTGCGCGGCCACGGATAGCGTGTCAGCACCCGCATGGCGTCGGGAGCGACGGTGCGGCTCTGCGATCCGGTGATCTTGCGGAGGACCTGGGCCGCGACTCCTGCGATGTCGTCGGTGCGGTGCCGCAGGGCGGGCACGTGCACCGTCCGGTCGAGGGCCGCGAGCAGCGGGGCGAGGGCCTCGGACGGCGGCTCCTCGGACTCCTCCATGGTGGCCACGACGAAGACGTGCTCGGCGACGGGTTCCGCCAGGGTCTCGGCCAGGGTGGCCGTGAGCGGGCCGGGCATCGCCTGGATGTTGCGCAGCACGTACAGGGTGGGGTTGGCGGAGGGCACCGTGAGTCCGGACAGATCGGTCTCGCTACCGTCCACGAGGATGCTCCGTCCCCCGGCGTACAGGGAATGGAAGATCTCGGACGCGAGAGAGGCCTTCCCCGTGCCCGGTTCGCCGGTGAGGAGCAACTTCGCCCCGGCGGACAGGGCCTCCTCGATCTCGTTGCAGGCGCGCATCCACAGCGCGGAGGAACCGCTCGAGCGGAGACGATCCGTGCCGGCCGCGGCCAGTCCGACCCGCCCGGAGTGCATGCGGTGTTCGCGAACGCGGTTCGGAACGGGCGGAAGCGGTGCCGCGGCCGCGGCCGCTTCGGAGACCTCGACGAGGTATCCGGCGGTGTCCTCGCCCGCCAGGATCCGGGTGGCCCGGACCCGGACGGACAGGCCGGTGCTCAGCTCGAGCAGTTCGTCGATTCGCGCGCGGTGCCCGATGACGTAGTCGACGTGCTCACCGACCCGGCGCTGGTCCTCCGGCGCGAGGAGGGTGTGGGCGAGCGGATTCGCGAGCGACATCGCGCTCCCGATCGCCATGAGGGCCGCGCCGCCGCGGGCGTCGGCGCGCACGAACGCGTCGAACAGCGCGTGCTGGCGGGCGCTGCGGTCGCGGAACAGATTCTGTTCGATCTCCGCTGCCGCGGTCCGCACGACGGTCGTGAGCAGCGGCGACGAATGCTCGGTGAGGCAGCTGATGTCGATGACGCCGGCGACCCGTCCGCTGAACGGGTCCCGGATCGGCGCGCCGGAGCAGGCGAACGGCTGGAACCGTTCGTGGAAGTGCTCGGCGCCCTCGATCTGCACGGCACGCCCGGATTCGAGCACCGTGCCGACACCGTTCGTGCCGATCTGGCCCTCGTTGTAGTCGAAGCCCGGTGCGAGCGAGACGTGGTCGAGCAGCCGTCCGATGGCCCGGGCACCGTCGAGTCGCATCAGCACCTGCGCCTTGGCGTCGGTCAGGGCGATGCTCACCGGGACGTCGACGGTCTCCTCCGCGAGCCGGTCCAGAACCGGCAGCGAGCACTGGACCAGGCGGGAGGTCCGGTCGACCTCACCCGCGAACCGGACCTCCCCACCGGACGGTCGCACGCCCGCCGCGGCGGAGCGTCGCCACGACGCCGACACGACGGAGGAGACCAGCGAATCGTCCGGTTCGCCGGAGTCGAGGAATCCGGCCCGGGCCACCGCCACCCGCAGCCGTCGGTCCGCGCTCTTCACCGGCCGCCCCGCCCCGGTGTGGTCGTGATGCATGTCACGCCTCCAGGGTAGCGTCCGCCCTCCGGCCGGTGCCGCTCCCTGCGGCACCGGCGTGCAGGTCGTCCACGCTCAGGCACCGGGGAGGTCGAGTGCGGCCAGCCGGGCGAGCACCGTCTCCGGGACCGCGTCCGCCGGCAGGTGCGCGAGCCGGAACACGCCGTGCGCGTCCGGGACTGCGGCGTCCTCGGCGAGCCAGTAGTCGGAGCCGAGGACGTCACCCTCGTGCTCGCCGATCGAGACGGTGTCCTCGCCGCGCAGTCCGATCTCCCACCGGTAGTGTGCGGCCACGTTCGTCACGGGCACGTACGACTGCGGATCGCCCGGCGGCAACGCGGCGGCGGCATCCGCCACGATCCGCTCGTCGAGCAGGACCGCCGCGACCGGCACCTCGGCGAATCCGCGCAGCCAGTCCGCGACGTACATGGCCGCGGCCTCGACACGGTCCGCGTCCAGGTCCGCGGCGTCTCCGGGATGGGTCGCCGCCAGCCAGGCCCGCGGTGAGGGGATCTGCAGCAGCAGCGGCAGCCGGGTGGTGCCGGCCACCGTGGCGGCGAGCGTGGTCACGGCCCGGGTGGTCGCGGCGTCCGCGAGCAGCGCCCGCAACGCGTACCCGGTCCGGGACCGGGCCGACATCGCCTCGCCCAGACGGGGGTCGCCCGCCGCGATGCGGTAGAACTCACCGAGATCGAGCAGCGTGACGTCCGGCCGCAGCAGCCCGTGCGCCTGGTTGAGGAAGTTCGACAGTGCGGTGGGATCGGCCCAGGGCACCGGGTTGCCGCGGAGCAGGATCCGGCGGCTGTAGTCGAGATGGTCGACGACGAGGGGAACCCGGCGCCCGGAGACCGGCGCGTCGAGCACGGCGGGAAACGAGATGGTCATGACTGTGACTCCAGGGAATGGGTGCCCGCACGGTGAGGGGAGCACACGTGCGGGCACCCGGTTCGGGGTGGATCCGGTGACCGAAGCGGGCCGGATCGGTTTCAGGACTTGCGGTGGACGATCTCGCCGTGCTTCGCCTCGAGTTCCTTCACCCGGGCCGCGAGTTCGGCGATCTTCAACTCCCGGCGGTCGGGCATCATGATGATCGGCATCTTGTCGATCGTCGTGGTGACCCGCTCGGCGCCGTGGACGGTGAAGTGGGTGGCCGTCAGTTCCTCGGTGTCGCCCCAGGACCCGTAGTACAGCAGGTCCTCCGGCGGCTCCGGCGTCACGAACTTCTCGACGAACTCCCCGTAGGGCACACCGCGCGAGAGCCGGTCGCGTCGCATCGAGGCACGCAGCGCCTCCGTGGCGTCGACGTCCACGACGAAGGTGTCCGGTGCGTACACGACACCGTAGATGTCGTGCGCCACCTTCGCGGAGATCCGGTCGATCTCGAGATCGGCAACCACGTCCTCCGGGGCGCGTTCGAGCGGATCTCCGTAGCCTCCGCCCGTGCCCTGCGAAATCATGTATAGCTCACCGTCCTTGGCGACGTCGAACTGCAGACCCATGTGGCTGGTGCTGTACTCGGCGCCCTCGAAGGGCTGTTCGTTCATCACCTTCTCGATCGACAGGTCGAACCGTTCCGGGTTGCGGCGCAGTTCGTCGTAGACGTTGACGCCCTTGACCGTCGCGAGCGGGTAGGTGTTGCAGCCGTACCCGCCGAACTGCCCGCTGATGGAGGAGAACTTCGCGCCGGAGGTCACCGTCATGAAGCCCCACAGCGGGGTGCCCTCGGCCGCGACGATCATCTCGTAGCCCATACCGCCGCGGTACTTGCCGAACCCCTGGTTGTCACGGACGATCCGCTTGCTCACCAGCTGCATGAAGGGCACCTCCTCCTCCATGACCTCCTGCTCGGCCGTATCGGCCATCGCGCAGAAGAGCGGGGAGACCGCGTCCTCGCCGTCGCGGAACGCCTTGGCGCCGCCGCCCATTCCGTTCAGGTCGGCGCACAGGTTGCCGACCTGGTCGCCGTGCTGGGTGACCCCACCCCACAGGAAGGTGTTGATCTGGTTGAACCAGGGCGCAATGACGTTGGAGAACTTCTCCGGGTTGGAGAACTGCAGCTTGGCCCAGGGGTTCTGGAGCGCCGAGAAGCCGCGGAAGGAGGCCTGCAGCGACTGGCCCATGGGGGCGTCGTAGCCGGCGTCGGACCACGTGTGCTCGTCGGAGATGATCTCGATAGGGCTCATCGCGGAGGTGCAGCGCGGCAGGTCCGGCCACCAGAACGCCAGGATGGCCTGCATCATCATCGATTTGACCGAGCACAGCGGCGAATTGATGGCCCGGTTCAGGATCTCCGGTCCGCTGCCGCGCAAGTCGATGGTCATCTTCTCGCCCTTCACCGTGATGGAGCAGGCGAGCTTGATGAGGATGTTCTCCTTGAGGGTGGAGTCCATGAACTGGTTGAACCGGACCGTGCCGTCGGGCAGTTCCCGGATACGCCGGCGCACCTCGGCTTCGACGTCCTCGACGGTGATCCGCAGCGCCGCCACGAACGTCTCCACACCGACCTCGTCGATGATCTTGTCGACGCGTTCCTGGATGCGCTGGACCGCACCGATCTTCACCTTCAGGTCCGCCAGCTGGAGCTTCGGGTCGCGGACCGAGTGCTGCAGGAAGGTGAGCAGGTCGCGGCGCAACTCGCCGCGCTCGACGATCTTGAACGGGCTCATCCGCAGCCCGTCGTCGAACGGGGTCTCCGAACCGGAGGGCATGCCGCCCGGTTCGCAGGCGCCGTTCTCGCCCTCGTGGATCGTGGCGGCCACCCACGCGATGATGCGGTCGTCCCGGATGATCGGCATGATCATCGACTGGTCGGTGTTGTGGACGTTGCCGAAGCGGGCGTCGTTGTGGATGAACCCGTCGCCGGGATGAATTCCGACGGTCGGCTCGTCCTTCCAGTACTTCATGATGTACCGGATCGGGTGGTGCAGGATCGCGGAGAACGCGATCACGCCGTGGCAGGACAGGTAGGTGACGTCCCCGGCCGCGGTGTAGATGGCCGTGGTGAGGTCGCCCCATTTGGCGCCCGGTGCAGCGCCCATCGCCTCACACATCTCGAAGCCCTCGTCGAGGGCGCCGGCGAGGCGCTTGCGAATGCGGTCCACCTGGAGGGGGTCGACGCCGTCGGCGAGGCATTGCTGTTCGAACTCGCTGCGGGAGGTGATGTGGTGCGAACGCATGATGTCGCGGTCCGGGCCGAGGAACAGCGTCGTCTCGTCCATGAAATCGTCGACCCACTGCTGTTCCTGCTCGTTCAGCGAGGCCGTCAGGCGCTGCTGCGCAGCGGTTGCGAGGCGCTGCTCTGCAGCGGTTGCGAGGTCGTCGTGAAGTGCGGTCATGGCTGTGTCTCCTGTGCTTTCTGCGCTAGTCCTTGAGGAACCAGACGGCGCCCTGCGGTGAGGGTTCGAGGCGCCAGCCGGGCTCGACGAGGTAGGTCGTGTTCTCGGTGGTGACGATCGCCGGACCGGGAATCACGTGGTGGTGACTCAGCGCGTCGGCGTCGTAGATCGCGGTGGTGATCGCCCGGGGATGCGCGACGAAGTGGACGTCGCGGTGCCCGACCGGTGCCGGCAGCGTCCTTTCCCCGTCGTGATGCAGGGAATCGAACTCGACGGTCTCACCGTTGACGTAGGACGCGACGCGGATGGTCTGGACGCGGATGCCGGCCTCGGGTGCTGCCGACCCCTCGCCGTAGCGCTTGGAGTAGATGTCGGAGAACGTGCGGATCAGGTGGAGCACATCCCCGACCCCGTGGATCCGGTTGATGTCGAACGCCACTGCGGTCGTCACGAGCTGGTTGCCGTAGCGCAGATCCATCTCGAGGCGGTGCTCGATCGCGCCGTCGCCGACGCCCTGACGGCGCAGATCCTCCGCGCCCCGGGTCTCGAGCGCCGCGACGATCTCGTTGAACTCGTCGTAGCTGTCGTAGAGCCCCCGGGTGGTGGCGTTGTAGAGCACCACGTGGACGCCGCGTTCGTGGATGTGCAGCTGCTTCATGTTGCCGGCACCGCAGGCGGAGAACACGGAGGAGAACGGCGGCGCGAGGATCTTGCGAATGCCGGCCTGGTCGGCGATCCCGCACGCGTGCAGCGGGCCGTTGCCGCCGTAGGCGAGCATCGTGAAGTCCTCCGGCAGGTAGCCGCGCACCCGCAGCTCCTTGGCGATGCCGATCGCCATCTGCTCGTCGACCGATCGCTTGATGACCTTGGCGACGTCGATGACGTCGAGGTCGAGCTCGTCGCACAGTTGTTCCTCGACGGCGAACACCGCCCGCTTGCGGTTGAGCTTGATGAAACCGTTGGCGTAGTTGTCCGGGTCCAGGTAGCCGAGCAGCAGGTCGGCATCGGTCACCGTGGGGCGCAGCCCGCCGCGGTCGTAGCAGGCCGGACCGGGGTCCGAACCGGCGGACTCGGGCCCGAGCCGGACCGAGTGGTGGATCCGGTCGTAGCTCGCGATGGATCCGCCTCCGGCACCGAGGGTTTCGAGGTGGATCATCGGCACCGAGACCAGCCAGCGGTCGATCGTGGGCTGGAAGTCGTAGTGCTTGACGCCGCCCGCCGGCACCAGGCCGATGTCGAAGGACGTGCCGCCCATGTCGGTGGTGATGATGTTGCCGATCCCCGAGGACTCCGACAGATGCTCGGCGGCACTGACACCCGCGACGGGACCGGAGTGGATGGTCTGCAGGGCATCGGTCGAGTTCATCTGGGCCATGCCACCGGAGTTGTGGATGATGAGCATCGGCTTGTCGTAGCCCGAGTCCCGCAGGTTGTTCGCGAGCTGGCTCATGGCGTGGAACATGATGCCGTGCAGGAAGCCGTCGACGATGGTGGACGTCGCGCGGACGTATTCGCCCTTGCGTCCGGAGACCTGGTGGCCGAGCAGGACCGGGATCGCGCCGAGCTGATGCTCCGGATACTCCTCCTGGATGATCTCCATGATCCGCAGCTCGTGGGCGGGATTCTCGGTGGCGTTCACCAGCGACACCACGAGCGCCTGCGCACCGGCGTCGACGAGCTCGCGCACCATCTCGCGCACGTTCCGCTCGACGAGCGGGACGACGATCTCGCCGGCGGAATTGACTCGCTCCTGGACCGACCGGATGAGGCTGCGGTGGACCAGCGGCTCGGGGCGCTCCGCGGCCGGAAGGTTCTGCTGCATCGACGGATCGAGTCCCTCACCGTAGCCCCGTCCGCGGGAGAGCGGGATGGTGTCCTCGAAACCGTGCGTGACGATGGCACCGACGCGCGGACCCTTGCGTTCGATGAGGGCGTTGGTGCCGAGGGTGGTGGCGTAGCGGACCGAATCCACCTGGGACAGCACGTCGTCCCGGTCCAGATCGGCGCGGCGGCAGGCGAGGTCGAGGGCCTCGTTGAAGCCCTGGGCCAGGTTGTGGTGAGTGGTGAGAGCCTTGGCCTCGACGTACTTGTCGTCCCAGGCGAAGAAGCAGTCGGTGAAGGTGCCGCCGATGTCGACGGAGATTCGTTTCATGGTGACGGGGTTCCTTGCGGGTCGCGGTGACTAGTGGTGGTTGTGGCGCCGGCCTTCGAACTCGCCCTCGGCGTCCTGGCCGGGGCCGTACGTGACGACTTGGCCGGGATCGGTGCCGCGTTCGAGCCACTGGGCCCGCAAGGCGTCGACGTCCCATTCCATGTCGACGGTCGGGGGATGTCCGGGCGGGATGTACTCGGTCTCGATCTGGGTGCCGCAGCCGGGGCAGTAGTACTCGAGGATGCGGCAGTAGTCCGGGTCCGGCGAGAAGGTGAACTCGTAGCGGTCGGGATCGATGATGGGCTGGTGGATCTCGCGCGGGTCGCGGTCGTAGACCAGGGTGCCTTCCTTGTAGTTGCCGCGGGCGCTGCCGAGTTCGTGCCGGCACACCCGGCACACCCACAGTTCGGTCTCGAGGTCGATGACCAGGTATTCGGTCATGGGAATCTGCATGTCGTGCGTCCTTCGAACGGTCGAACAGGCTTCGGGATCTGTCGGTCAGTGGGTGTCGGTGAGCAGCAGGTCGCCGCCGGCGGTGACGTCGAACTTCCAGCCCTCCTGCACCCGGGCGGTGAAGAAGGGGCCTTCGACGAGGGCCGGGCCCTCGGCGGTGGCGCCGGGCTCCTGGTCGGCCAGCGTGAACACCGGAACCGGCTGCCGCCCGGCCGCTCCGAGCACGGTGCGTTCGCCGGCGGCCCGGGGGGTGCGGGCCTCGGCGAAGGAGCCGTGCGGGAGCTCGATCCGGTTCATCCGGCGGGTGGCCACCAGGGTCAGGGCGGTGGACGCACCGGGCAGCAGCTCGACGCACTCGCCGGGCTCGTACGGCGTCTCGTCGACCGTGGCACCGTGTGCGTCCTCGGTGGTCAGGGTCCAGGACAGTTCGCAGTCGGCGAGGGCGTGCCCTTCCTGGAACATGTCCCGCTCGGCCTTGGCCAGGAGGTCCGCCACGGCCGCGGCGAGTGTCGCCTCCGCCGTGTCCGCGACGTCGGCCTCGTAGCTCTGCCCGATGTCGGAGAACCCGATACCGAAGGCGGAGAACACCGCGGCGAGCTTGGGGACGAGCACGCTGCGCACGCCCGCGACCCGTGCTGCGCCGCACGCACTCATCGGGCCGGCGCCGCCGAACGCGGCGATGGTGGTCTCGTCGGCGTCGGACACCGCGGGGGCGACGGCGTTGCCCATCGCGGTGAAGTACGCCTGTTCCATCGCCAGCAGCGCCTCATCGAGGGTGAGACCGAGCGGTTCGGCGACGGTGGTGGTGACGACGGCGCGGGCCCGGTCCGCGTCGAGCGTAAAGTCGCCGTCGAGGTAGGTGGCAGGGTCGAGCACACCGAGGAGGAGGTTGACGTCGGTGATGGTCGCGGACGTGCCGCCGAAGCCGAAGCAGGCCGGTCCGGGTGCCGCACCGACGCTTTCCGGTCCGACGGTGATCGCCCCGTCGGTGACGGTGATGACGGAACTGCCGCCGATGCCGGCCGACTCGACGTTCGACATCGGGAAGGATGTCGGGATGCCGGCGATGGTGCCGCGGCGGTCGGTGAGGATCTCGCGCCCGGCGACCGTGCCGACGTCGGTCGTGGTGCCGCCGACGTCGATCATGAGAACGTGCTTGAGGCCGTAGATCTCGGCGAGAGCCCGGGTGCCCTCGAGTCCGCCGCGCGGGCCGGACGAGTACGTCTTGAGGGCCACGGACTTCGCGACGCGCGAGGAGGCACCGTCGTTGCGGTAGATCAGCAGCGGGTTCTTGACGCGGTGGTCGCGCAGCCGGTGCTCGGCGTTGTAGAGGAACCGTTCCATCGTCGGGTGCAGGAACGTGTTGATCACGGCCGACCAGACTCGCCGGGCCGGCGTGCGGTCGGTGGTGAAGTCCCACGAGTACAGAAACGGAACCGAACCGAGCAGGTGGCGCGGGAACTTGCGCAGCAGGATGCCGCGCAGCGTCCGTTCACGTCCGTCGTCGGTGTTCCCGACGGCGACGACGATGCGGGCGGCACCGTCGGTGGTCAGACGGTTGACCCGGGCGACCAGTTCACCTTCGAGGTCCGCGGCGTCGGTGTCGACGACGGCGACGCGGGTGCCGACGAGGTCGTCGAACAGGGCCCGCTGCTCGGGGGTGCGGCGCAGCTCGTCGACGAGGGTTGCCGAGTCTGTGACGATGCCGATGCGGGGACCTTTGCGCTCGACGAGCGCGTTCGTCCCCTGCGTGGTCGAGTAGCGGATGTGCGCCGTGGAGTGCAGCAGCGTGGGCAGGTCCTCGGCGCCGTAGATCTCCTTCGACACCTTCGTCAGTCCGTCGAACAGGCACTGCGACAGATCGAACGGCGTGGTGAGGGTCTTGGTGAAGCTGAATTCGTGGCCGTCCCAGGCGCAGATGTCGGTGAGCGTGCCACCGTTGTCGATGTTGATGAGTCTGTCCATCGGGTGTCCCCCGTTCGGGTTGCGGTGTTGCGGATCGAATGGGGAAAGCCTGGGCCGGACCGGCGGGTGTGAAGTGTGCCACTTCCGGACACCGGCTATGACGTGGCTCATCTTCCGCGTCGAGATGCCTTCTACCTGCGGGTTCGGCGTGACACCGGAACGGAGGCGTCCGGCTACCCGGGTTGCGGGACGGCTTCCATCGACGGACGGTGTCCGGAAATGGGACGGTGCGCCGCCGCACGGCGCGGCGGGCCGCTCCGTCTCGCGCGGCGGCCGCGAAAGACCCTTCCGGACAGCGGATTCGAGTAGCCCCGCCGATCAGGGGTGGCGGCGACAGCGCACTTCGGCGGCTGACGTAAGGTCGGCTCGGTGACACCGCTGGAACTGTTCGTCGTCGCCCTGGCCGGGTTGGGCGCCGGCGCGATCAACGCGCTGGTCGGCTCCGGGACCCTCATCACCTTCCCGACGCTCGTCGCGTTCGGGCTGCCGCCGGTGACCGCCACGATGTCCAACGCCGTCGGGCTCGTCGCGGGTGGGGTGTCGAGCACATGGGGATACCGGCGCGAGCTCCGCGGGCAGTGGCCGCGGCTGCGATGGCAGATCCCCGCCTCCGTGTCCGGCGCGGTCCTCGGGTCGTGGCTGCTGCTGAATCTGCCCGAATCGGCCTTCGAGACGATCGTGCCCGTTCTGCTCGTGCTGGCGCTGCTCCTGGTCGTGTTCCAGCCGAAGCTGCAACAGTGGGTGCTGCGACGCTCCAGCGGCCCGGCCGAGCAGATCGGGCCGGCGCGCATGACGGCGCTGGTCGTCGGCACCTTCGCCGTGGGCGTGTACGGCGGCTACTTCACGGCCGCGCAGGGCATCCTGCTGATGGGATTGTTCGGGGCGCTGCTGCACGATCACATCCAGCGGCAGAACGCCGCGAAGAACCTGCTCTCGCTGCTGGTCAACGTCGTGGCGGCCGTCGCCTACACCCTCGTCGCGTTCGACCGGATCGACTGGACGGCGGCGGCGCTGATCGCCGTGGGCTCGCTGATCGGTGGTGCCCTCGGCTCCCGGTACGGCCGCCGGCTCTCGCCCACCGCACTGCGGGCCGTCATCGTCGTGGTCGGCTTGGTCGGCTTGTACCGGCTGCTGGCGTGAGCGGTCGGTGACACACTCGAACGGTGAACGACGAACCCGTACCCGCGCCGGTCTGGAACTACCTCATGGACATGGACGGCGTCCTGGTGCACGAGGAACACCTGATTCCCGGCGCCGACGCGTTCCTCACCGAGCTGCGTGAGAACGGCACACCGTTCATGGTGCTCACCAACAACTCGATCCGCACTCCGCGGGATCTGCGCGCCCGGCTGCTACGCACCGGCCTCGACATCCCGGAGAAGTCGATCTGGACGTCGGCGCTGGCGACCGCGACGTTCCTGGCGAATCAGCGACCCGGTGGCAGCGCGTACGTGGTGGGCGAATCGGGACTGACCACGGCCCTGCACGACATCGGTTACGTCCTGACCGACAACGACCCGGACTACGTCGTCCTCGGGGAAACCCGCACCTACTCGTTCGAGGCGATCACCACCGCGATCCGGCTCGTCGAGCGGGGTGCCCGGTTCATCGCCACCAATCCGGACCCGACCGGACCGTCGCGGGAGGGCTCGCTCCCCGCGACCGGAGCCGTCGCGGCGCTGATCACCCGCGCGACGGGCCGCGAACCGTACTTCGTGGGCAAACCGAATGCCCTGATGATGCGGTCCGCCCTGCGCGCGATCGGCGCGCACTCGGAGCACACGCTCATGATCGGCGACCGGATGGACACCGACATCGTCTGCGGCCTCGAGGCGGGCCTGCAGACCCTGCTGGTGCTGACCGGCATCTCGACTCGCGAGTCCGTGGAGATGTTCCCCTACCGACCCACTCGCGTCATCGAATCGGTCGCGGAACTGGTGGGGCGCACCGCGAATCCGTTCTGACCGGAGCGGGCGGTTTCGGCAGCGAGAGGGAGGTTCTCGCTCACGCCACTCGGGCGATGCCGCGACAACCTCCCTCTCACTGCTCACCCACAGCGCCACTGCCCGGCCCCCACCGGACCGGGCAGCGACAACGCCCCGCCGACGAGAGGATGAGGTTCTCGTCGGCGGGGCTGCTCACCTCCGGAAGGCGCCTCGATCAGCCGATGCTGAAGGGCTGGCCCCAGAGGGTGACCTGCTGGGTCGTGGTCGCGGTGTCGACCGTGACCTTGACGTAGCTGCGGGCCTGGGCGTAGCCGGCGCATCCGGTGACGCCGAGGGTCGAGTCGCCCCAGGTGACGCTGCCGTTCGCACCCTTGAAGGTGTTGAAGTTGCGGTGGACCTCGGCGCCCCAGGGGTCGCTCTGGGTCAGGTCCAGGACCTTGTAGTCGTAGGCCTGGTTCGGCGTCAGGGTGATGCCGGCGTTGCCCTGCACCGAGGCACTGGCGGACGGCGTGGTGCTGGTCGAGGTCGCACCACCGGACAGGCCGGCTCCCGCACCGAGATTGGCCGTCATGCCGAGCTGGCAGCCGACGATGTAGCCGGGCTGGATCCGGCCACCGAGCTTGTCGGCTCCCGGGCCGCTCAGTTCGACTTTGGCGGTACCCGAAACCCACACATTGCGGTGCAGCGGGGTCGCACCCATCGACGGCGAGATGTTGGCGGTCTCACCGGTCCGGGTGACGGTGACGGTGATGCCGTCGGGCAGCGTCTGGGTGATCGAGCCGTCCTCCAGCGGAACGAAGGTGTCGGCGTTGGCCGCTCCGACGGAGGCGAATCCGATCGCGACGGCGACGGTTGCACCGACACCGGCGGTCTTGAGCGCGCGGCGCAGGCCGGTCTTGAAGCTGGTCTTCATGGTCTCTCTCTCGAGGTTCTACGCTCGTGTGAGCGAGGGTAAGGAGGGGTGGCCTGGAGGTGCTCAGCCGATGCTGAACGGCTGGCCGTACAGGGTGGTCTTTTCGTAGTTGTTACCCGTGACCTCGAGGACCGTGTACGAACGAGCCTGCGCGTAGCCGCCGCAGCCCTGAGCGTCGATCTGCGCGTCCTGGTACTGGATCGTGTACGAGCCGTCCTTCTTGATGGCCTTGCTCTCGACACGGGCGAACTTGACCTGGCCGGCGCTCATCGGCACCGAGATGTTGGCGGAACCGCCGGCGGTACCGCTGGCGCTCTCGGAGACCAGGTTCGCGGACAGACCCGCGTTGAGCCCCAGGGTGCCCGAGAGCTTGCTGATGTCCACCTGGCAGCCGACGATGTAGCCGGTGGTCAGGCGCGGGACCCCGTCGGTGGAGGTGCCCTGGGTGCCGTTCGTGTTGATCGAACCGTCGGGGTTCTCGGCGATACCGCCGTTGGACGGGCCGGCCTCCGCATTGGCCGGAACACCCTTGACATCGGCGGTGACCGTCCCGGACACCCAGGCCACGCGACCTGCGCCGTTAGCCGCGAGTGACGGCGAGATCAGGGCGCTCTCGGCGAACCGCTTGATGACGTTCCCGCTGGGGGCGACAATCTCGCCGTCGGGCAGCGGCACGAAGGTGTCGGCGTTCGCCGCACCCGCGGACAGGAAGCCCAGGGCGACGGCGGCAGCTGCTGCTACACCACCGATGCGTGCGCCGCGGCGGAGGCCGGACGTGTGCTTGTTGCTCAATTCATTCCCCTACTCAGGTGTGCGGTTACCCGGGCGCCCCCGGGCACGGCTGATCACGGCCGCGGGCGGGCCGCCGCGGTCGATTCGGATGTGCATTCTGGTCAGGTCGGGGCGAGATACCGGTCGGTTTCTCGCACAGGCGGATTCAGGTGTCGTTGGCGTGCTGCCCCGAGGGGCACTGTGGACCGACACCCCCGCTCGGACCCCAGTTCGTTTCGGAACGATAACACGCCTGATGCGAAGGGTCACTAAACAGTTACGGCTGTGTTCCAGATCACATGTGCGTACGGCCGTGTGCCGTCGAGAGTTACGTGTGACCGGGAATCCGACTTGCGCAGAACGCAGTTCGGTGTTCTAACGCAAACGCGTCGGGATGCCGGCGACGACCAGCGTCACCGACTCCGATTCGGCCGCCACCCGCGCGTTGAGCCGACCCAGCAGATCCCGGAACAGCCGCCCGGCCGCCGTCGGCGGCACCACGCCGCTGCCGACCTCGTTGCTGACCGCCACCACCGGGACGGCACACGAACGCCACGCCTCGAGCAACTGCTCGACGTCCGCCTCGACCGCGGTGACGTCCCCGCCCGACCACACGTCGTGACGGTCCAGGCGGGCGGTGAGCCAGGTCCCCAGGCAGTCGATCAGCAACGGCTCGTCCGCTCCGCGGAGCACGGCCGCCACGTCGTCGGTCTCGACCGTCGTCCACGACCGCGGCCGGCGGGCCCGGTGCAGCGCGACGCGCTCGGCCCACTCCGCGTCGCCGTCGCGCGTGCCGCCCGTCGCCACGTACGTCACCGCCGGGAACGATTCGAGCAACTCCTCGGCATGCCGCGACTTTCCGGAACGCACACCGCCGAGTACCAGAGTGCGCCGCGCCGCAGCTACTTTGCCGGTCGCAGGTCCCACCGTCGTCACCTCACCGTCGTCGCCCGCTCGCGCCCCGCAGGCCGCCAGCCGGATCCGCAGCTGCTCGAGCGGCGGGTTGTGGTGGCCCAGATGCACGGCCACCACATCGGTCCGCTCGGTCACCGCCCCGCACGCGCGCAGGGTCCGCACCGTCTCCCCGAACGCCGGCAGCGTGTGGTGCGCGGAGCCCAGATCCATTCGGTCCCCGAACGTCTCCTCCAGGAACACCGCATCGTATTCCGCACCGGCGACCCGGTCGAACCACTCCACAGGCAGGGGTCCGGTGTCGCATGCCCACAACATGCGGTCACCACCGGGGCCCTGCACGTCGTAGAGCACGGAGTCTCCGTCGACCAGGACGCGGTGCGCGGCGGGCAGCACCCGCACCCGGTACTCGCCGACTGTCAGCACGTCCCCGGCCGCGACCGGCACGAACCGCACCGGGTCGGTGGGTGCGATCCAGTCCCGGCACTGGTCCAGCGCGTCGACCGGGCCGATCACCTCGATCTCGGAATCCGTTGCCGCCCAGGATCGGAAGAGCAGCGCCTGCGGGCCGAGGTGGTCGGGATGCGAGTGGGTGAGCAGAACGTGACGCACCCCGGCGAGGGTGCGGCCGTGACGTAGCGCCGCGCGCGGCGCCTCGGGTCCGCAGTCCAGCAGGAGCACGTCGTCCACGAGTGCGGCCGTCTGCCCGCGTATCTCGCCGCGAGCGGCCGCGTCCGCGCACGACGGGCAGGTGCAGAACGGATTCGGCCAGCCGTCGGCGGCACCCGTGCCCAGCAGCAGTACCTCCATCACGAATCCTCCGATTCGGTTCCGCCCGAGAATCTTCCACGCACCGGAACGACGGCCGGGCCGGTGCCGGGACGGTCCAGCACCTCGACGCGCGCGCCGTACACCTCGGCGATCCGCCGGGCCGTGAGCACCTGCCGGGGCGTGCCGTCGGCGACCACGCGACCGTCGGCGAGCAGGACCAGCCGCCCGCCGTACAGCGCCGCCGAGGTCAGGTCGTGCATCGCAGCGAGGACCGTGATCCCGTTCTCGACGCGCATCGACTCCACCAGGTCCAGCACGTGCTGCTGGTGGCCGATGTCGAGGGCGCTGGTGGGTTCGTCCAGCAGCAGCACCTGCGGTTCCTGCGCGAGTGCGCGCCCGAGGACCACGCGTTGCAGCTCGCCGCCGGACAGCTCCGTCGCCGGACGGCCGGCCAGCGCGCGCAGGTCGAGCCGGTCGAGGACCGACTCGACCATCTCACGGTCGTGTGCCGACTCGGTCGCGAACCGCGGCAGGTGCGGGGTGCGCCCGAGCCGGATCAGGTCGGTGACCGTCATGCCCTCGGGCACGATGGGCCGCTGCGGCATGAGCGCCACCGTGCGGGCCATCGTCCGGCGCCCGGAGTGTGCGGGGTCCAGTCCGCCGACGCGGACCCGGCCGGTTGCGGGTACCAGTCCCGCCAGCGCGTGCAGGAGCGTGGTCTTCCCCCCACCGTTGGGTCCGACGAGGGCGATCCACTCCCCCTGCCCGACGGTCAGGTCCACCCCGTGCAGGACGGTCTTGCCGCCGCGGTCGACGCGCAGGCCCCGGCAGTCGACGGCGTTCACGACACCCCCCGATGCCGGCGCAGCACCACCAGGAAGAAGGGCGCGCCGACGGCCGCGGTCACCACGCCGATGGGCAGTTCGGCCGGGGACATCACGGTCCGGGCCAGCACGTCCGCAAGGACGAGGAAGGCAGCTCCCATCATCAGCGACAGCGGCAGCAGTAGCCGGTGCCCCGGCCCGACGATCAGCCGGATGGCGTGCGGCACCACGATTCCGACGAAACCGATGAGCCCGCTGGCACCGACCACGGCGGCGGTGCCGAGGGTCGCCACGCACACCAGGATCAGCCGGACCCGCGCCGGGTTCACCCCGAGGCTCGCGGCCTCGACGTCGCCCACCGCCATCACGTCGAGCATCCGGCGGTGCAGCAGGATGACCGCCGCGGACACCACGACGTACGGCAGCACGACGACCACGTCGGACCAGCCGTCGGTGCTGAGGCGGCCGAGCAACCACGTGTACACCTGCCGCAGGGTGTCGTCGTAGAGCTGCTGGACGAACGTCTGCGCGGCGTTGGCGAAGGCCGCCACCGCGACGCCGGCCAGGATGATCACCACTTCAGAACGCATCCCGCCGACACTGCGTCCGAGCGCGTAGGTGGCGGCGACGGCGACGAGGCCGCCGGCGAACGCGGCGACCGGCACCCCGACGGAGGCGAGCACTCCACCGAGGGCGATCGCGAGCGTGGCGCCCAGGCCGGCGCCGCTCGACACCCCGAGCAGGTAGGGGTCGGCCAGCGGGTTGCGGAACACCCCCTGGTAGGTGGCGCCGGCGATGGCGAGCATCGCGCCGACCAGCGCACCGAGCGCCACCCGCGGCATGCGGATGTTCCACAGGATGGCCTGCTGCCGGGTCGTCAGCCCGGAGTCGACGTCGACGAAGGGCAGGGCGTCGAGCAGTTCCAGGAACACGCCGCGCACGGTCAGTCCGGCGGGTCCGACGAGCACCCCGACGTGCAGCACGATCACCAGGACGAGGGCTGCCGCGCCGAGCACCAGGGCCGGGTGGCGCGCGGCGCGGGTCACCGGGTGGGCTGGGCGGCGGGTTCGGCGGCAGCCACGATCGCTCCGAGGTTCCGCACGAGGTCCACGACCCGCGGTCCCCAGCGGCTGGCGACGTCCTCGTCGAGCACGTGGATCTGTCCGGACCGGACGGCCGTCAGCTCGCTCCAGCCGGCGCGGGCGGCCACGGTTTCCGGCGTGACCCCGCAGCACTGCCCGTCGGCGAGGAAGATCAGGTCGGGGTCGGCGTCGAGGACGTACTCGGCGGACAGCTGCGGGTAGGCGTCGGCACCGGCGGCGTCGCCGATGGAACGCAGGCCGAGCATCGCGTAGATGCCCCCGATGAAGGTGTCACCCGTGACGCTGTAGTAGGTGTCGTCGAGCTCGTGGTAGTAGCTCAGCGGAGCCGGGCGCGGAGGCAACCCGGCGACGACCTCGTCGATGTCGCTGCGCATCGACGCGACCAGTTCGGCCGCGTCCCCGATGTGCCCGGTGGCGGCGCCGAGCTGCTCGATCTGCGTGTACGCCTCGTCGAGGGTGGTGGCGGCCGGCAGCAGCAGCGTGGGGACGCCGGCCGCATCGAGGCCGGAGACGAGGTCGCCCACGTCGTCCATCGCGACCACGAGGTCCGGTTCGTAGCCGAGCACGGCTTCGACGTTCGGCGAGTATCCGGACAGGGCGGTGACGGGCACCCCGGCGGGGTAGTCGGACTGGTCGTCGACCGCGACGACCTGGTCGCCGGCGCCGACGGCGTAGAGCATCTCGGTGGCGGTGGGACTGAGGGAGACGATCGAATCCGGGGCCGCATCGAGGGTGATCGCTCCGTCGCCGGAGTTCACGGTGACGGGGAAGGTCCCGTCACCGGAGGGCGCGGAGGCCGGTTCGGAGCCGCCGCTCGAGGCGCACGAGGCGGCGAGCAGGGCGAGCGCGGCGAGTCCGGCGGCGAACAGCCGGCGGGTCGGCACAGTGAGGACAGGCACAGTGGGGGCAGGCACAACCATCCTCCGTGAGGCGGAGGACGAAAACAGCACGGCTGCAACGATCACCGTTGCGGCACGACACCGTCCTTCGTCCGAGGACCAGTACGTGACCGCCGCGCCGGCCGACCTGACTCGTCCGGCAGCGCGCTGCCGGCCTCACAGTTGCGGGACAGTGCCGGATTACACCGGACTTCACCGATACGCTGCGGCACCCCACCCGGAAGCGGGGTCACCGCAGCGTATCGCAGGGCTCCGGGCCCGGGGACGGCAGGCCGGGGTCCGTCAGTGCGCCGCCTCGCGCTTCTTCCGTTTCGGAATCAGGTGCGCGATCAGCACGATGATCGCGCCCACGACGAGCCCGACGACTGCGGACGCCACGGTCCCCGCGGTCCAGGCCAGCACGCCGCCGAAGCCACCCTGCACGAGATCGCCGAACCAGTGCTCGAGGTCGTGCAGGCGATCGGCCGGCCAGTGGAATCCGGCCTCGCCGACGTTGACGAGCAGGATGTGACCACCGACCCACAGCATCGCGGCGATCCCGACCACGGTGAGCACCGTCATCACCTTCGGCATCGCGGCCACGAGCCCCCGGCCGACCCGCCGGCTGAACGACGATTCGCGTCCGGCGAGCGCCAGGCCCACGTCGTCCATCTTCACGATCAGCGCGACCGCGCCGTACACCAAGGCGGTGATGAGGATCGCGACGACGACGAGCACCGCCAGCCGGGTGAGGAACGGTTCGTCCTCCACCGACGACAGGGAGATCACCATGATCTCGGCCGAGAGGATGAGGTCGGTGCGGATGGCCCCGCTGACCATGGACTTCTCGACTTCGGGTCCGCTCTGTACCGCGGGGGTGTCGGCTTCGTGGTGACCGCCGGTCAGTGCTTCGTAGACCTTCTCGGCCCCCTCGAAGCACAGGAACAGGCCTCCGGCGATCAACAGGTAGGGCAACGCCTGAGGAAAGAACTGGCTCAGGAGCATCGCCACCGGCAGGATGATCAGCAGCTTGTTGCGGATCGACCCGATCGCGATCTTGCGGATGACCGGCAGTTCCCGGTCCGGGGTGAATCCGTGCACGTAGCGCGGGGTGACGGCGGTGTCGTCGACGACGACACCTGCCGCCTTGACGCCGGCCTTGCCGGCCGCGGCGCCGATGTCGTCGATGGACGCCGCGGCCGCTTTCGTCAGTGCCGCGACGTCGTCCAGCAGGGCGACGAGACCACCAGCCACGGGAACCTCCCACAGTTCGGCTGCGCAGAGCCGATCGAACGACACGCAGTTGCGGGTCGACTCTGTAACTTACCGAAGCGCGCACGGCCGTGGGATCGGGTCTTCCGCGGTCTCCGGTGCGGCCGGTGTCGCCGACCTGGCATTTCCGGGTGGTGGATCGAAGCCCCGACCCGTCGGCAGGGCTTCGATGCAGCTGCGGCCCTCGCCCCCGGTTACCGCAGCGCCTGCTCGAAGTCCTCGAGCAGATCCTCCGTGTCCTCGAGCCCCACCGACAGCCGCACCACCCCGTCGGACAGCCCGATCGCCGCCCGGCCGTCCGGCCCCATCGCCCGGTGCGTCGTCGTCGCGGGGTGGGTGATCAGCGACTTGGCGTCGCCGAGGTTGTTGGAGATGTCGACGATGCGCAGCCCGTCGAGCAGCTCGAATGCGCGCTTCTTGCCGGCGCCTTCGGGGGCGTCCAGTTCGAAGGTCACGACCGTGCCACCGCCGCTCATCTGGGACCGCGCCAGGTCGTACTGGGGGTGCGAGTCGAGGAACGGGTACTTGACCCACTTGATCGCGGCGTGGTCCTGGAGGAAACGGGCGATCCGCTCGGCCGACTCCACCGAGTGCCGGATCCGCACCGCCATCGTCTCGAGGCCCTTGAGCAGGGTGTGGGCGTTGAACGGGCTCAGTGCCGGACCGGTGTGGCGGATGAGGTGCTGGACCGGGCCGTCGATGTAGTCCTGCGGGCCGAGGATCGCCCCGCCGAGCACCCGACCTTGGCCGTCGATGTGCTTGGTGCCCGAGTACACGACGATGTCGGCGCCGAGATCGAGGCTGCGCTGCAGCAGGGGGGTGGCGAAGACGTTGTCGAGCACTACCTTGGCGCCGGCGGCGTGCGCCATCTCGGAGACCCGGCGCACGTCGACGAGGGTCTGCATCGGGTTGGAGGGCGTCTCGAAGAAGACCGCCGTCGTGGGCACGGACAGCGCCCGCTCCCACTGGTCGAGGTCTTCACCGTCGACGAACACGGTCTCGACGCCCCAGCGCGGGAGGATCTCGTTGCAGACCACGAAGCAGGAGCCGAACAGGCTCCGGGCCGCGACCAGCCGATCGCCCTTGCCGAGCAGCGCCGCGAGGGCGGTGAAGACCGCCGACATGCCCGAGGCGGTGGCGTAGCAGCCCTCGGCACCTTCGAGCAGCCGCAACCGCTCCTCGAACATCTTCACCGTCGGGTTGCCGTACCGGGAGTAGACGAAGTGGTCCACCTCGCCGGTGAACGCCTGCTCCGCGGCCTCGGCCGATTCGTAGACGAAGCCGGAATTGAGGTAGATCGCCTCGGAGGTCTCCTCGAATCCGGACCGCATGGTGCCGCCGCGCACGCCGAGCGTGGCGGGACGCACCGATGCCGGCAGCGGCCGCTCGAAGGCGCCGCCCCTGGGGATTGTGCTCACGACTGCCTCCACGGCAGGCCCGCGGCCCGCCAGCCCTCGGCGCCGCGATGCCGCTCGGCATCGAGGCCGCCTTCGAATCCTTCGAGGATGTTGTACGACGGGGCCAGGCCCGCGGCGGTGGCCGCCTCCGCGGCGGCGATGGAACGATGTCCCGAGCGACACAGGAACACGATCGGCCCGCCGGTCACGCCGGCGTCCTTCAGCTGGTCGACGAAGTTCTCGTTGCGGGCGCCGTTGGGGTAGCGCACCCATTCGACGAAGACGGTGCGGCGCCCGATGGGGGACGTTTCGGGAACCCCCACGTACTTCCATTCGGCGTCGGTACGCACATCGACGAGCACGGCGTCCGGGTTATCGCGCAGCAGCTCCCAGGCTTGCTGCGGCGTCATATCACCTGCGTAGCTCACCGCACCAGCTTTTCACAGCTCTCGGCGAGCCGACCAGGCGGGCGGGCGGCGGTCAGAAGGTGCAGATCCGCCAGACGTCGTCGATCCGGACGAACTGCCACGTGCTGGTCTGCTCGTTTCCGGCGATCCGGGCACGCACGTCGGCGCTCGCCCGGTCGTCGTTCGTCTCGACGTTCTCGACGGCCTCGAGCTGCACCTCGCCGTCGACACCGGCCAGCGGGGCCCGGTCGGCCGCGAGCTGGTCGCAGCGCAGGCGGTCCTGCGCGGCGCGGTCACCGGCGTTGTGGGCACGGACGTAGTCGTCGACCGTCCGCACGACGAGTTCGGTCCCGGAGGTGCTGCGATCCGACGGCGACACCAGCTGGGCGACGAACACCCCGACGACGAGCACCACGATGATCGCGAGTGCCGCGAGGAACGGCGTCGCACTGCTGCGGTCCGTTTCGTCCGGGTCGGGCTCGGGTGCGCGTTCGGCTGCCATGGGGCGATCCTAGGCGGCGCCGGGACGGCCCCACGCGGGCGCATTTGCCCCGATAAACCCTCTCGAGGTAGGAATTGGCCATGGCCTCTACGCACCTCGTTCGACGTCTCGCCGTCGACCTGTGTCGAGTGAGCGCCCACATGTGTTGTCGCTGAAGCGAATTCCCGTCACGCCCGGTTTCGTCGCGCAGTTCTTGCCGCTCCCGCGTGCCCCCTGGCAGCCACCCCTGCCGACTCCCTTCCTCAATTAAGCTGAATCACGTCCGTCCGCACACCGAAGAGGTAGTTGACCCCTGATGACCGATCAGACTCGTCCCCTTCGCGTCGCGATCGTCGGTGCCGGCCCCGCCGGCATCTACGCCGCCGATGCGCTCATGAAGTCCGACACCGAGGTCAGCATCGACCTGTTCGAGCGGATGCCCGCCCCGTTCGGTCTCATCCGCTACGGCGTGGCGCCGGACCATCCCCGCATCAAGGGCATCATCACCGCCCTGCACAAGGTGCTTGACAAGCCCCAGGTCCGGCTGCTCGGCAACCTCGACTACGGCACCGACATCACCCTCGAGGACCTGCGCCGGTTCTACGACGCGGTGATCTTCTCCACCGGAGCCAACGCCGACCGCGCCCTGAACATCCCCGGCATCGACCTCGACGGCAGCTACGGCGCCGCCGACTTCGTCTCCTGGTACGACGGCCACCCCGACGTGCCGCGCAGCTGGCCGCTCGAGGCCGAGAAGGTCGCCGTGCTCGGCGTCGGCAACGTCGCCCTCGACATCGCGCGCGTCCTGGCCAAGACCGGCGACGAGCTGCTGCCGACGGAGATCCCCGCCAACGTCTACGAGGGCCTGAAGAACAACAAGGCCGTCGAGGTGCACGTGTTCGGCCGCCGCGGTCCCGCGCAGGCCAAGTTCACCCCGCTCGAGCTGCGTGAGCTCGACCACTCGCCCACCATCGAGGTCATCGTCGATCCCGAGGACATCGACTACGACGAGGGCTCGGAGGCCGCGCGCCGCAATTCCAAGCAGGTCGACATGGTCGCCAACACCCTGCAGGACTGGGCCATCCGCGACGTCGGCGACCGCCCGCACAAGCTGTTCCTGCACTTCTTCGAGTCCCCGGCCGAGATCCTCGGCGAGGACGGCAAGGTCGTGGGCCTGCGCACCGAGCGCACCGAGCTCGACGGCACCGGCAACGTCCGCGGTACCGGCCGCTTCCGCGACTGGGAGGTCCAGGCCGTGTACCGGGCGGTGGGCTACCTGTCGCAGAACATCGCCAAGCTGCCGTTCGACGAGCAGGCCGGCACCGTGCCCAACGAGGCCGGACGCGTCGTCGCCGACGAGTCGGCGGAGGGTCCCGAGCGTTTCCTGCCCGCCACGTACGTCACGGGCTGGATCAAGCGCGGTCCCGTCGGTCTGATCGGCCACACCAAGGGCGACGCGAACGAGACCGTCGCGAACCTGCTCGCCGACCGGGCCCACGGCCTGCTGAACACCCCCGAGGACCCGTCCGAGGACGCGATCGTCGCCTTCCTCGAGGACAAGCAGCTGCCCTACACCACCTGGCAGGGTTGGTGCCGGCTCGACGCGCACGAGCGCAGCCTCGGCGAGGCCGAGGGCCGCGAGCGCGTCAAGGTCGTCGAGCGTGAGGACATGTTCCGCGCCTCCGAGCCGCACAAGGCCTGACACCCCCCGACCCCTGGTGG
>NZ_JAUIZP010000049.1:0-41332 GCF_041414735.1 Rhodococcus sp. GXMU-t2271 | reverse complement strand
CCTGACGCCGTCCCGGCAAGATCAACTTACTGAGAAAACCTCGTTATTTGCGGTCCTTCGCAGAAGGACTCCGGTCGCCAGACCCGGTATGACTCCTTGCCCCTGTCTCTCGCATGATCCGGGGGTGGTGTCGCCGGGTGTGGTGGCATCGACGGACCGCTGATAGGGACACGGCCAACCGAAGTAGGGTAGGTCTCTTTGTAACGTGGGTGTCGGGCGTCGATGCCGGATCGGCGGCCGGCCGACCGAGACACAAGGGACGACCCGGGAATGGACTCGAACTATGCGGTGTACTGCGGCATCGACGTCGGCAAAGGTGAGCACCACGCCGTCGGACTGACCGCCGCCGGGAAGAAGGTCTACGACAAGGCGTTGCCGAACGACGGAGCGAAGCTGCGGGCGGTCTTCGACCGCCTGGCCAGCCACGGATCGGTGCTGGTGGTCGTCGACCAACCCAATACGATCGGCGCCCTACCGGTCACCGTGGCCCGCGCCTGCGACCACGAGGTCGGCTACCTGCCCGGACTGGCGATGCGCCGCATCGTCGACCTGTACCCCGGACAGGCGAAAACAGACGCCCGCGACGCCTTCATCATCGCCGATACCGCCCGCACCATGCCGCACACCGTGCGCCGGGTCGACACCGGCGTCGCGGCCCTCGCCGAGCTCGAGGTCCTCGTCGGGTTCGACGACGATCTCGCCGGCGAGGCCACCCGGGTCAGCAACCGGATCCGCGGTCTGCTCACTTCCATCCAACCCGCCCTCGAGCGGGTCCTCGGCCTCCGGGTGGCACACCCGGCGGTCCTCGAGATCCTCTCCCGCTGCGGCGGGCCGGCCGGAATCCGCAAGGTCGGCAAGCGCAAACTCACCGCGATCGCGGTCAAGCACGCACCCCGCATGGGCACCCGACTTGTCGGTGAGATCCTTGCCGCCCTCGACGAGCAGACCGTGGTCGTGCCCGGCACCCAGGCCGCGGAGACCATCCTCCCCAAATGAGTATTTGGAGGCTTGAAGGCCACCGGGTATTGCCTCCCGGAACCACCGGTATTGCCGGCGGGGGCCAGTGTCCGCCACTCTCGGGGCCACCAGCCACCCGTCGACATCGTGTTACTCGTTCGCGGCGGCGTGCTCGCGCATATTATGCGTGCCGGTGTCGATCCAGATGGTGTTGTGGACGATGCGATCCATGATCGCATCGGCGTGGACACCAGAACCGAGCCTCTGATGCCAGTCCTTCTTCGCGTACTGCGTGCAGAACACCGTCGAGCCCGTGTCGTAGCGACGCTCGAGCAACTCCAGCAGCATGCTGCGCATCCCGTCATCAGGATGATCCAGCAGCCATTCGTCGATCACCAGCAGCGAGAACGCGGCGTACTTGTTGAGAAACTTCGTCTGACCGTGCGGCTTGTCCTTGGCCACAGCCCATGCTTCCTCGAGATCGGGCATGCGGATGTAGTGCGCCCGGATCCGGTGCTGGCAAGCCTGTTTGGCCAGCGCGCACCCCAGATACGATTTCCCGGACCCGGTGAATCCCTGGAACACCACGTTCTGCTGGCGTTCGATGAACGAGCAGGTGGCCAGCTGAGCGATCACCGCCCGGTCCAAACCTCGCTCCTCGATCAGGTCCACTCGGCGAAGGTCAGCGCCGGGATACCGCAGTCCGGCTCGGCGGATCAGCCCCTCGACCTTGGAATGGTTGAACGCCTGGTGAGCGTCGTCGACCACGAGTTGCAGTCGATCTGCGAATCCCATCCCGAGCACATGGACATCGTCTTGGGCCTCGATCGCGTCGAGAAGCGGCTGGGCACCCATCTCGCGGAGCTTTCGTTTGGTTTCGATATCTATCGTGCTCACTGAGCGCCTCCGCCGTAGTAGTCGGCGCCGCGGACGTAGCCACCGAGCTCATCGGGCTCTTCACGTGGTGGTCGTAGCCCGGCGGTCTTGTCCTGGCCGGTGACCAGGATCGGCTGCAGATGCGCATAGCGTGGTGAGCGCACCCTCCCGGTCAGAGCCAGGGCACATGCGGCTTCGACTCGCTCGGCGGAAAAACGCCGCGACAGGCGCAGCACCGCCAGTGCGGCGTCGAGTCCTTGCTCGTCGACGGGCACGGACTCGAAGATTCGATTGACCACGATCTGGGTTGCGGGTCCGATCCGCTGTGCCCATGCCCGGGCCCGGGCAGCATCCCACTGCTGATACTTCTCGCCCGCCGGTAGATCGGCGTCGTGGGTGCGGTACTGACCCGCCGCACCCACGGGCAGCAGGAGGTGACTGGACAGTCTCTCGGTGCCGCGGTAGATCTCCAGGGTGCGGGCGGTGATCCGCAGATCGACCTTGGTTCCGATGTGCGTCAGGGGCGCCGAGTAGTAGTTGCGTTCGAAGACCACGTGTCCGTTGCGGCCCACCCGGCGACCGTAGAGCCACCGACTGATCTCGTATGCCACCGCCGGCAACGCAGTCAGCAGCGGCTGTTCCTCGGCGGTGAACACACTGTGGCGGGATCCGGGGCGTTTCTGGAACGGCTCTCGGTTGTAGGCATGCATCCGCCCCGCGATCGCCGATTCGAGTTCGGGCAGCGTCGAGAACCGGTGTTCCCGCAGCCCGGCGATGACCCATGTGGCGACGTGCGAGACGGTGTTCTCCACGCTCGCTTTGTCTTTCGGCCGTCGAATGCGGCCCGGCAGTACCGCCGCGCAGTAGTGGGCGGCCAGTTCCCGGTAGGCGTCGTTGAGGACGATTTCACCCTCGCGCGGGTGCTTGATCACTCCAGTTTTGAGGTTGTCCGGCACAATCCTGGGCACCGAGCCACCGAAGAACTCGAACATCGCCACGTGTGCGCGAAGCCACGTGTCCTGCCGCATGTCCAGGGCGGGCCAGGCGAACGCGTATCTGCTGAAAGGCAAGCACGCCACGAACAAGTAGACCGTCCGGATCTGTCCGGATATCGGGTCGCTGAGCTCCATCGTCGGGCCCGACCAGTCGACCTCGACCGTCTGCGCGGCCTTGTGTCCTACACGGGAGGCTGCGCCGGTGATCAGTACATGCCGCTGGTAGGTCTTGCAGAACCGGTCGTAACCCATCGCCGGATCCCCGCCGGCCGTGCATGCATCGGTGTACTCGCCGTGCAGCAGCTTCAACGTGACGCCGACCTGGGCCATTTCCCGGTGTACTTGTTCCCAGTCGGGCTGGGCGAACACGCTTTCGTGCTCGCCGCGGCCCGGGAACAGGCGGGCGTACACGTCACTGTCGTCGAGGTCGGTGACATCGTCCCAGGTCGTCCCTGTCGCGTCGGCGGCGTCGAGGACCTCCGCGATACTCTTGCGGGACATGCCTTGGGATGCGGCGATCGCCCTGCCGGACAGGCCTTGCGCGCGAAGCTGCAGGACGAGCTTTGCTTTGATCTTCCGTACCATTACGGATCACTCCTTCCGCCATGTGCCCGATACACATGGCGGAAGGAGCCTAGAAAGACTGGCCCCCACGCACGTCGCTAGTGGCTCCCACACGCACTACTGCCGGAATTGGGTGGCGGCCCCCGATCCGAATACAGGTGGACCCCAGCAAGCCGAATATTCACCAAACTCGCCGACACCCTGAAAGAGACTCTCCAGCAACGGAAAATGGTTGCCGAGGACGTGGAGAGGGCGCTCGATGAACACCCTCTTTCCCGGGTCCTGACCTCGATGCCCGGCATCGGTTTCAGGACAGCAGCCCGGATCCTGATCGAGATCGGCGACGGCTCCGCCTTCGCCTCCGCCGCCCCTCTGGCGGCCTACGCCGACATCGCACCGGTCACCCGTAAATCGGGCTCCTCGATCCGTGGTGAGCACCCGGCCCGCTCCGGCAACAAACAAGCTCAAACGCGCGCTGTTCCTGTCCGCGTTCTCCGCCCTCCACAACCCCGCCAGTCGCGCCTACTACGACAAAAAGCGTGCCGAGAAGAAGAAGCACAACGCGGCCTTGATCTGCCTCGCCCGACGCCGCTACGACGTTCTCTACGCCATGCTGAAAAACAGGGAACTCTACCGGGCACCACTCCCCTCAGCGGCTTGACAGGAACCATAGGGACACCCCCCCGGAGACTCTTCGTGTATGGCTCGCACGTCAAGATCGTATATGTGTAGGGTCACGAATAGCTCGTCGGGGATCCTCGCGGTCCTTCGGTCAGGCGTCGCACCGGCACTCAAGCATATAGGCTTTGCTTGCTATCCAAGGGCCGGACGCCTGCCTTGCTTATGTAGCTCGATAGTTCTGATGATGCGGATGCAATCGTTCCAATCGATGTCCTCGGACGCGGCAGCCACATTCCTGAAGCGTCCGTTCCCATCCCTGCAGAAATCCAATTTGCTCAGGGTTGTTATACAAACCGGCCCGCACTTCAGCTGCAGTAAGTCGTTGGTACAGATCTCTTCTGCTATCGCTGCTGCCGACAAACTCTTCTTTGCGGTGCAAGAGAGGTGGATTGCCGGATTTGGTGTAGTCTCGCCAATCGACTGTTAGTTTGCGCAGGTTGACAGTCACCGCGGACTCAAGGGTCGGGTGTGCGTCTCGGTCAAAGTGTGGATAAGCTAGGTAGGAGACCTGCGGGTCAGTCACGGAAAATTTGACCATGTTGGCACGCTCGACGACGCCAGCAAGAATTCGCGCGCAGCCTTCGTACACCTGCAAGATTGGCGGGAGCTCGCCTAACGCAGAACGATGGACATACAACGCGGACGGAGTCTGCTTGCCAACCTTGGAACTTCGCGCCGACATGAGCACCATCATTCGATTTCCCACCGCCGCGAGCAGTCGGTCCCCCTGGTTGGTGAGATCTCTGTAGGTTCCGAAATGAATCTTGATATCACGCTGCAGAGTAGACCCTAGCTGCGAGAACATTGGTTTACGTCCGAAGCGCGACATCGCGGCGTACACCAGCAGTTCGGACCGACGTTGGATCCTAACCTGTTCCCAATGGGAGTCGTCCGTCACCTGGTAGATCAGATTGACTGCTCTTCCCAAAGTGCCGCTCGCATCCAAAACGCACGCTTCTGCTTCAGCGCTCAACTCGCCGCGCTTTGGCGGCCTTGCATGCGCAGTCAGAAAGTCGAACAACGGGGCGAGGTTCTCGCGGTTGCGCTCGTACTCTTCATGAGGATCGATGATTATGCGTGGTCGGTACTGGTAGACCCGATTCGCAAGAAAATCCTGCTGGGCGGCTTCGTCCCGAAAGACATAGAAGACGCCTGGTGCAGCGGCGAGCGGCTTTGTGCCTAGTACCGACTCGATCCATGCAGCCAGCTCGGATTGGTCGTAGAACTTCTGGAATGTCCCCATGCGGGTAAGGATCCCGTCCCCTACACGACGACCGACCAGCTCACGCGCCTCCCAGGTCAAGCGTGCAGAGACCACAAGAACATCTCGTGTGAGGCTCCAAGCGGATTTCAGTACCTGAGCACGCTCGATCGGATCCTCGATCACGTTGATGACGTATCCGAGGTTGACCACGTTCGACGAGACCATCTCGGCGTTCGGGCGGTGCGCGGGATCCCACCCAGACGCTGAAAAGCCGAGTCCTTGGAGGTGACGGATATCGCCGCCTCGACCGCACCCATAATCGAAGACGGTCGCCTCGCGCTCGATGATGCCATCGGACAGGGCAAGCCCCATCGGTCGTGACAACGCCGATCGGACCATAGCCGTCTTATGACGCGCGGTAGGTCCGATCGTTGTCATGCGCTACTCCGCGAGTGCCAGCTCCACGAGCCCTTCGATGTCGGAGGAACGTGTGTCCCCGATCAAGTATCCGATACCTCGGTGAAGATGTAGGCGGAATTGAGTAGCAAGTGTCTCCTCATCGAGGTCTAGTCCGTCGTTGTGGCATCGGACCCTCAGAGCGGCCCACAGAACATCACCGTGCGCGCCGGCAAACACTTTCCATGTCATCTCGACGTTGCTGTCAGTGACAATTCGGGCAGCCGGCGGCACAGAAGGTTCTGCCAGGGAACGACAGAGCGCCCAGCGGCACAGAACATTCCACTGGCCGATCCCGGTGCGTCGCTTCAGCGTCACTAATTGATCTCGCGCCGTCTTCGAGAGACGTACATGCTCGACTGTCACTACGTTTACTCCCAGAAGTATCCGGATCGAACCGACGTGGATGCGCTGTCGTGGTCGTAGTCAAGGCAGTATGACCGTCCGACATGCTTCTTGATTCGACGGAACGCTTGCTCGTCGATCTCCGTATCGGTCGACAGCAGGACGACCTGATGGCTCGCGAAAGGAAAGTACCGCTCGATAAGGTGCTCCCGGTGCTCCCCGTCGAGCCGGCCCAAAGGCGTATCGACGACGACCGGCAGTGGTTGCCCTGATGCTCGTGCCAGGCCCCACAGAAGCGATACCGCAAGCAACTGCCGTTCGCCTGCAGACAATTGGTTCGCGGGAAGCGGCTTGCCGCCCGGACCGGTGAGTTCCACGGTGTACGTTTCGGGATCGATCTGGACCGCGGTCACCAGTTTGTTCTTGCGCAACAGCCGATGGAGCGCCTCCAGGACGTACTCGCCGATACGTCCGAGGTAGCGCTTCTTCGCTGCGACCTGCAACGATTCCAGAGTCGCTCGGACTTTGTCCACATGCTCGACGATCCGTGTGTCGTCCTCGAGCGCAAGGTTCGCCTGTGCGTACTTCTCCAGGATTCGTTCGTAGTCGGCGTCGACCTTCGCCCGTTCAGTCCGTCGTACTGCGAGCTCCTCGTCCAATGTCGTGACCTTGGTTTCAGCACGGACGTAACGGTCCGAGGCCTCGTCGAGTGCTCGGCGCACCTCTTCGAGCGACTCAGGATCAGGCATGGCAACGAGTACGCGCTCGATCTGATCGAGTTCTTCGCGGATACCTCGTCGACGCTTCACCAGTTCACTGATTCGACGGCCACTCGAGGGAAGCGCAGTTTCACGCAGCACTCGGATGGAGTCCGGCCGCCCGAGGCCAGTGATGTCTTCGACGTCGACATCCTGGCTACGCTCTGCACGGTCTTGCTGCATGAACGTGGCGATCGCAGTGAGCACATTGTCTCCAGCGCCGCTGTCGCGAAGCAAAGTAAGCACCGAGTCGTCGCGCTTTGTGAGTACATCTGCCACGGCACGCCGATTCCACCATGTCGACTCGTCTGTTGCACGCGACTCGACCTCTTGAAGGAGATCGGTCACGAGAAGCAGAGGAGCGGCGTCGGACGCCTCGGCACGCAAGTCGTCATCGACCTGCCTGAGCGCTGCACGAAGGCCATCAGCGGCCTTTTCCGTCTCTGCTCGTGTTTCGGCGACTTCACCGCCCCGCGCCTGGTAATCCGATCTGGCTTCGGATCGCTCTTTGTCAGCGCGTTCGAGCTCGACGCGTGCCCGCGCCAAAGCTTCGACGGTCCCCTCTTCGAGTTGGCGGGCTCGCGTCACGAGTTCGCGCTTCGCCTCGACCTCGGACCTCAGAGACTCGGGAATCTGATTTGTTCGGTGCCGACGGCGCAACACCGACAGATCCGTCGCAAGTCTGTCGACAAGATCGAGTCCGAGGAGAGCCGAGAGCGCCGAGGCCAGGACCTCGCGCGACTTCTCCAAGTCTGCGAGTGCCTCGATCTGTTCTCCATCGAAGAAGAACAGTCCGGCGATTCCGCGAGGGAGGAACGTCTCAACGTGCTCGCTCCATGTAGAGGTCAAGACACGGTCAAGTCGACCGTCGACTTCCACATCGAGGCTCTCGCGCCCCGGGGCTTTTGCGCCACCCCATCGACGGCTGATCCGATAGACGTGTTCCTTCCCCTGTTGGAAAGCGCGGAACTCCAACTCCACTGCCGAGATCGACTTCGCAGGTGCTCCGCGATGCGTCAATCCGACTAGGTAATTCTCGTATCCACCCGCGCGACGCCCGTTCGGCTGCGCGAGTGCGCCGTACAGCGCGAGGTGAATCGCCTCCAGCACCGTGGTCTTGCCGGCACCGTTCAAGCCACCCACGAGAACAACCGGCTTCGTCTTTGATTTCGGCGTCAGAGTGATCGTGTGGCGACCCGAGAACGTGCCGACGTTCTGAAGAACCAGTTCGTCTAGGATCATCGCTCGCCACCTGCGCGGGCAGGCTGCACGTAGCCATCAGCGATGTCGAGCTCGTCAGGACCGTCCGTGGCTCGCAATCGGTCTACGGCACTTGCTCGGTCTGTTGCGCGCTGCAACGCGTCCCCTTCGTTCTCGTAGAACCCCTTGCGGAGTGCCTTCGTCAAAGAATCGAACAGTCCTGCACGGCGTGCTTGGGAGCGATGTCGCTGCTCGACGTCGAGCAGCTCGCGAACGAGCTCGAAATGGACGCGATCGTCGCCGACGACTTCCCGGAGGATTTCGACCGTATCCGGGCCGAGTGGCAAGTGCTCATCAAGTGGCCGCCCTGGATACTCCGCACCTGTGGTTTCGCGATAGATGATGGGCAGGCTGTCTTCGAACTCGTGCTTGTCCACCACCCAGATCCGGCGGATTTCTTCCAGTTCGTCCAGGGTGATGAGTTCGAGGTCCTGTACGTACGACGGTCCGTTCTCTCGAATCCAAGTCTGGGCTTCGAGCAGTTTCCGCACCCACCGCTCACGCGACTCTTGTGTGTACGGACCGGGGATGTTCCGGCCGTTGAACAGCTGCACCGATCCGTTCATCCGACGGAAGTCACGCAGGTGACGATCATCCTGAACATCGAGTTCGTCGCGCAGCTCGAGGAGCGGCAACATCCACTCCTTCTCCTCATCGTTCTGGATCATCGCCGACATCGACTTGTCCTTCTCGACAAGCGTGCACGTCCAGCAGCCGAACCGGCTGTCGCCACAGCTGGGCGTAGAAGAGTCGACGACAAGAGGACATTCGCCGTCGGACGAAGCTCCCTGGTACATGGTGAGGAGCTCCTTGTTCGAATAACCCCACGGGTTCTTGGTCTGCATCAGGAAGGTCCAGACGTCGTCGTTGGACCAATCCTCGACCGGCGAGTAGACGAGGCAATTGGGAAGAGAGCCGTTCGGGCTCAGCATGTCGCGAACGCGCTGACTTTCCAGCTCGGTCATCCGGTGGGAGCGTCCCGAGCTCTCTGCCTTTCGCGTACCGAGCACGAGGATCGCCTCGCCATGAGACTTCACCATACTGATGATGAAGTTGTTGGAAGGCTTGATCTTCAAGCGTTCGGTGCACCACCGGAACTTTGGCCGCGGCGCAGGATAGCCGCGACCGGCAAGATTCACCCAGAACGTGTCGGACACCGCCGGCGTGAGCCGATGAGGCTCGATGGGCAGACCCTGCTCCTGCGCAGCGTCTGCCATCGTGTTGAGCGAATGAGTGACCCATGCAGCAACCACGGGGTTCTCGACAAGAGTGTCCGTGCTGATCACGTGCACAGGCTTGGTGCGCTTCGCCGGCTCCAGTTGTGCAAGTGACATCCACACCAACTGCAGGACCGCGGTCGAGTCCTTACCGCCCGAATAACCGACGACCCACGGGATGGAATCCTCCAGATAGAGCTTCTGGGTCTGCTCGACCAGAGCCTCGATGGTGCCGGACAGTCCGAGATCATCGAATGCCGATCGTGGACGGATCGGCAGGTTGCGGGTCATCTTGAGTCACCTCGTCGAAAGTTGTTCTCGGCTTTTTGCTCGTCGTCAGATAGCGGAAGATTCAAGCGTGTTCTCAACAGTGCGGTAGTCAGCAGAACGTTGCCAGTGCTCTTCGAGACACGTCCGCCGGACAAGGCTCGACCTTCCCAGAGCTCTGAATTCGACCGGTGCCAATCGATTTCACGCAAGGGGCGGAGTGCGCGATCCCAGGACCGTTTGTCTCGACTGCGCTCAAGGAGCGCGTTTCCCACCTTGCCCAAAGCATGAAGAACGATTCCGTGGCTGTGGATAAAGTCCCGACGAATCTCCCCAGCCGTGACTTCGCGGGCACGAACCTGGGCCCATTCCGGGAACTGCTTTGCCACCACCGACCAGTAGTTCCCGACCAGCTCGGCACGCTTCTCGAGCGAGTCATCCTCGATACCCTCCAGCAATGCGCGATTCGCGTTGTACATCGCCGACAACGTGAACAGCTTCCGAGACCGCGCTGCCAGATTGCTCGTCTCGGTCTCGGTGAGGTCTCGATAGAAGTCCGAACTGAACACCGCCATCCGCGTGACCGCCGATAGATCGTCCCGATGGTCGTAGAGCACGCTGATAGACCGAGCCGGACGAATTGCGTACCGGTTGAGGTCAGCGAACATCTGCTGGCATCGTTCCAGACCGACGTCGATGAAGAGGACGATCGAGATCGTCTCGTCGCCGACATCGGGGTTCATCGTGAGCGCTTCTTCGATCGCCGCACGGCGATGTTGTCCGTCGTTGATGACGAAACGGGCGTCCATCGGTATACGGAGCGTGCCGATGCGGTCACTCGGACCGACACCGTCGGTGATCGGATCGAACTCCACGTCCGCGCTCACGGATGCAGTCAGGGCCGAGAACACGTAGCTGTCCGGATTCTCGACGATGTAGCGCGCCATCTCGGGTACGCGCGACCGGTTGAGGGTGCGTTGCGCACGTTGCTCGGGTAGCAGCTCCTCGTCATCGAAGGAGAACAAACGAGGGATCATGCGAAGCGGAAACATCGTCGAGTAGTACTCTCGACCAGCCTGAACCCCACGTATCGCCGGGAACACGTACTCGAACTCTCCACGCCGTGGAGTACCACTACGTCCGTTCACCGCACACCTGTCCGATCGCCACCAGTTGTACGGAACGGTACCGGTTCGTGTACGGAAATGCACATCCGAACACACCCCCCGCCTCATCCGAACACTACGTTCTCTACGAGTACAGTGAGGAACGATAGCTGCGCCGTCCGACACGGGAGATTCCAGACGTATGCCCAGTTCAGGACCTGTTTACCTCGACTGCAATGCGACCACCCCGGTCGATCCGGCAGTACTGGACGAGGTGATCCACTTCATGCGCGATGAGTACGGCAATGCGGGCAGCCGTACCCATACGTACGGTCAGCGCGCCAAGGAGCGCGTTAATCGCGCACGGGAAGAGGTTGCAGCCGGCGCGGATGCCAAGCCGGAGGAGGTCATCTTCACCAGCGGTGCAACGGAGAGCAACAACCTCGCGATTCTCGGACTCGAAGAACACGGTCGCAAGACCGGCAAGATGCATATCGTCACGACTGCCATCGAACACAAAGCTGTCCTCGAGCCGATCGAGCGCCTAGTACAACGCGGCTTCGAAGCCACCGTCCTGAAACCCGGACACGACGGCCGAGTCTCGGCCGAAGCAATCATCGAAGCGGTACGTCCCGACACTCTCTTGGTCTCGGTAATGGCTGCGAACAACGAGACCGGCGCCGTCCAGCCCGTCGACGACATTGCTCGATCCCTGGGCGACCACGATACGTACTTCCATGTGGATGCAGCGCAGGCCTTCGGCAAGGTGGAAAATATCGTGTCGAACAAACGCATAGACATGATCAGCATTTCCGGCCACAAGCTGTACGCGCCCAAAGGAATCGGCGCGCTCATCGTCCGCCGCCGGGGATACCGACGTGTTCCGCTCATACCGCTGATGGTCGGCGGAGGGCAGGAACGAGGACTCCGCCCCGGCACCCTTCCTGTTCCGCTCATCGCCGGACTGGGAACAGCAGTCTCGTCGGCGACGAAGGATCAAGCAGCCAGAGCGGCTCGCGTGGCCGAACTGCGGTCCGGCTTGGTCGAAGCCCTCACGCCCCTCAACGTGCGTATCAACGGATCCCTCGACAACACGCTCGCGAGCACTCTCAACTTCTCCGTCCCAGGGGTGGACGGGGAGGCAGCGATTCTCGCTTTGAAAGACGTAGTGGCGGTGTCCAACGGCTCCGCATGCACGTCGCAGAGCTACGAGCCCAGCCATGTCCTGAAAGCGATGGACCTCGACGACGACACCATCCACGGCGCTATTCGGGTCTCCTGGTCCCATCTTTCAGAGGATCCTCAGTGGGGACTTCTTGCCGAGAGACTCTCCCAGCTTGTGGTCCGCTAGAGGTCCGACACGAAATCGCCGACGGCCCGTGAGCTGTTTCAATACAGGTGGGGTTCACCCTCACGGGCCACCGTCTGTCAGCGATCGGCGACGCGTGTTGTGCTTCCACAGATTGCGAATCCGAAGGATCGATGCTCCGTGTCAAACGGATACGAAAATCTTGGTCCGATGCCAACCAAGGTATGCCCTGTCAGGTAGCTGCGCGGTACTCGGGAGAATCAATTTATCTGCCAACGGGGGCTTCCCGAACGCTCTATGTAGCGATTCGTCCTCTGTTAACACGCGCTCCAGGTCATGCGCATAGGTGATGGAGAGGTCTTCGGCAACTGTGATCAACCCCGTGTCGAAAGCAACATCGTGGGTAGGGCAGGCAGCCAATCCGTTCAGATGGTCGAGTCGCTCCTTGTTCGAGCTGTCTCGCCACGGCTTGATATGACTCGCGGTGAGCATCCTCGGTCGACGTCGGCCGCCGATGACACTGCTCATTCCACAGAAAACGCAACGATTGCCATGATTGGACATCACTGCTCTCGCGAATCGGTGTTGCCCGATTCGTACCGTTGAAGTAAGTACCCGCTGCGTTACTTCGATCGGGACATCCGTGCGATCGCGTGCCCACTTCTCGACCGCCCCTTCCAACTCGGACTCGATCTCACTCGCAACGAGTTCCTCCTGACCTGCGAGCCAGAGAGTTCCCCCGTTCTCCAGTTCGAGAAAATCCGGCAACACGGCGCGATCAATACCCTCGGCCCGAGCCGCCCTCAGAATACGAAGATAGACATCTTGCAGGAGTGCGCTATCCGACATCATCCGGGCCGAGACTTCGAGTTCGTGGCGTCCCCCATTGCTGCGTGTTCCGTCCAGGTTCGCCATCTTCGCGAGGATGCTCGTGGGCGGCCGCTTATACAGCTTCGCGAGTTCTTGCACAGGGAACCCCGCACGATGTGCGCTTCCACTACCGAAACGGCTGTGATCGACCAGTAACGATGCGCACAAGCAAAGGACGACTTCGCTCGGCACGAAGTTCACCTGTCTCTGCCCTGGTGTTACCGGTTGTCTGGCCAGAACCGAGCGCCATTCCACGCGGAGCACTTCGTCCGACGGCTCCAGAAAGTCACTGAGGCTGTGCATGCCCCGGCGATTCACCACGCTCCATACCTCCTGATCAAGATGCAATCCGCACCCAAGTCCGCCGGACAACAACTATCAACTTTGAGCTATCTTCGGGGCAAGCATGTAGACCAGAAAGATTTCGGCGAAATCCTCCCTTCCGCAGGCTTTCTCGGCGCCGTCCCCTGCACGCCTTCTCGCGATAACGCTTGAGGAGATTCTCGGTGCTTCGAATCCCCCGTCACGCGCCTCGCCGCGAGCGAGATCAGAACGGTTGCAGGTCCGGAGTCTCGTGACGAATCTGCTCCAAGGCTGCCATCCACTGCGACATCGGAGGTCTCGTACCTGCCACTCCCATCGATCGAGACCACAAACCGCTCAGCATCGTGGAACCGGTATCGCGTCCCCACTCCGCTGCTCGATCCGGATCGATCTCTGCATCCAAGCTCTTCGCCACCAGCATCCGGTAGGCGAAGAGCGCGAACTTGTAGCGGTCGGAATCCATTCGCACGACGGTTGACCCATTCCACTGAGGGTCTTCCCAGTTGGGACTATCGAGAGGGAGGCTCCTCGTGAACGGGAGACTGCCCTGGACACGCGACGAGTCGAAGTCGAGCACGCACAACTCGACGGGGTCGAGCGAGAACGTGAAGTTCATCCACGACAAGTCTCCGTAGACGATGTCGTTCCTGTGCATTCCGTCGAGAAATACGGCCACCAGATAGACGAGTTCGAGACGTTGTCGATCGTCGACCTCGAAGGGAAAAGGCACAGCACCCTGTTTGCGCGGGATCGCATGCTGCAGCTCACGCGCATGTTTCTTGGTCACCGAGCCGAACGTCATCTCGAAGTAGAACTGCCTACCGATCCTCGACATCGTGTAACCGATCAGTTCTCCGCCTCTTCGGACGGGGCTCTCGGGCCAGCACAGATGGATGGGATGCCCGGAAACCGCTGCCTCTACGTCCGTTCTTCTGTGGACGAGTTCTTCGAATTCACGGGTTCCTCGGGTCAGTGGCAAATCCCAGTACTTGGCAACTTGACCAGTGTTGTCGACCAGTCCGTACACAGCGCCCTGACCGCCGGCGCCGAGTTGTTGCTCACGCTCCAGACTCGCATCGTCCTCGTACTGAATGCCCCCGCGCAGAAGCAGCTTTCGTCGCCGTTCCTCAGCTCGTTGACGGCGCTGACGTGCAATCTCCTTCGCAGCCGATTTCGTAAGATCGACGGGCTCGGACCGTTCCGCGGGTAACGCTTCCCAGCTGCGGGCGGGATACTCAGGAGCCTTCGCAGGATCCGAGCGGGGAGGTTCGAGACTCCTGCCGGAGAAGAAGTCACTCTCCCACCAATCGTCGTGCGACATCTCCACATAGCCTGGTTCGGCCTGACTCAAAGGAGCGTGGTCACGAGTCTGGAACTCCGACGCAAGGACCATTCCCTTGTTTCGCCAACGCCTGCGCCGGCGCACCAATTCGCCCACAACAATCAGAAGCACGACCACGGCAGCGACGATCGCGACGACAAGTACCATCTAGCGCTTACCTCTTCGGAGGAGTCACGGGCCGGAACTCGCGTTCACCGGTGCCCAGTAGTTCGGGTTTCGGTTTCGGGGCTGCGACGGTCCGGCGCATCGTCGGCTGTACGGGAACGGTGAGGCGGTCACTCAACGCCGCTTCCCACACCCTCGCAGACGGTCGTGTCCCCTCGGGACCTGCTGCCTGACGAAGAAGCTCTCGCAATCGGTGGTCCATAGCCGGCTCGACGCCATCGAACGCGACACTATCGAGTTCGGTTGGCCGGCAGTCGATTTCCCCGCCGAGGACCCTCATCACTGCGAGTGCAAGCTTGTAGCAGTCGCGGTCGAACGTCGGCGCGGTGCGAGGTGCAGCGAAGGGATCGTCCCAGTCCGGCGTTTCGGCTTGGGGAAGAACAGGAGGTAAGCCGTCGGGTCGCATGCCATCGCAATCGATCAGCATCACACGCGGTTCCGGAGACAGTGACCAGAAGATGTTCGCGAAGGACAGGTCACCGATGACGATCCGGTGCTCGTGCAACACCCCCACCGCCCTCGCCAGGTTGCGAAGGATCGCGATTCGCTCCTTCAAAGTGGGAAGCGTGACGCCTGCGAACAATGGACTGGACTTCTTGGCCAGTAGTACACCAAGCTCGGACAATCGCCGCTTCCCGTGCGCTTGAAAGGTGAATTCCCTCGGCACCCGGGGCATGAGAAACCCGACCACGTTCTGAGCGTCACGTACGACCGAGCTCGGCCACGCAGCCCACTCGTCGACCGGACGCCCGCCATTGGACAGCTTGCCTCGCATGCCGATCAGTGCGTCGAGCGTCGAGGCAGAGAAACCAGGACCCGACGGACTGTGGTACCTCTTGAAGACCCGGGCCGGATCGTCTGCCAACTCGTAGACAGCGCCTTGACCACCGTCCCCGAGCTTCGGTCCCAGTTTCAGCGTCGCAAGGTTCGTGGCGTTCATCGCTGCGGTTCGCCGAATCGGAAGCCCACGATCGTTCGGTCGTCGTCGAACGACTTCACAGTCGCATCGAGGACCTTGAGCAGATCGGCCGGCGACGGTGCTGACGAACGCCAGAGCTGTGCCAACGCATCGGCATACTCACCGTTGGACTTGACCGGATCACCCACCCCGTCGGTAGCAAGGACGAGGGTCTCCCCCGGTCGGAAGATTTCCACCCATACCGAAGCCATGTGGTGGCCCGGGAGCGGATTCACCGAGTTGTCGATGAGGTCACCGGGCCCGGACTGGAGAGCCGGGCATGTCAGTTCGATCCACTCGCCACGCGACAACTTGAATGCCGGCGAATCTCCGATCTGGGCGAGAACCACGGTGCTCTCCCCCAACTGGGACGGATTGTCCAGCACAATTGCTGCTGTCAGAGTTGTGGATACCTCGGCGGCATCCACTTCTGCGTCGGTCGCCACCGAACGCAGCAAAGTGGCGATGTCCCGGAGAGACACTTCGGCAGGCGTGCGCGCGGAAACGATTTCCCCGAGAAGCGTCTCGTTTTCGACGATGGTCCTCGAGGCCAAGGCCGACCCGAGATGCGACGACTTCGCATTGCCCACTCCGTCCGAGACGGCCAGCGCGAGATAGTTGGTACCCCGCGAGAAGGCGAAATTGTCCTGGCGCACCTCTGCGAGATAGCGGTGGATATGCCCTCGGGCCGAAACTGCGCGCAAGTCACCGAGCTGGTCCTCGAGCCAGTCCATGACGGTATCCCGCACGGTTTCGAAGCTGCGCAAAGGCTGCTCGACAACCTTGCTCGGCATGGGCTTGAGTCGCGCAGGCGCTCCGAACGTGCGGTACGCGTGTTCGACAACCGGGGTGGTCGCTTGCTGAGGAACGGCAGCATCCGGAGTTACCACGGCACGCGGCGCCTCCGCGGGATGTTCCCAGTGTGGTTCGGCGGAAGCAGGCACTCGCTGTGGGCGCGCCGGCTCGGTCGGTGGCGGAGGCTGTGTCGGACGTGGAGGGTACGCGAAAGGCTCGGTACCCACAGGACGCTGCCAGTATTCGGACGCGTAGGAGTCTTCCCGGATGACGGGCTCTCCCTCTTCGAAGGACTCCGGGTTTATCAGGGCGGACTCGGGCGCATCGTTCCTGCTGTGCTCGGGGAAGTTGCTCATCGCGTTACACCGTGTCGACGTCGAGGGCAGTGAAACCGTCCACCTGAGTGGGGGTCTGCAACTGGAGTCCGCCTTCCTTGGTCATGCTGACCCCGGATTTCACGATCGACTTCGTCAGTGCGGTAGCGAACTCCTGCAGCGCTACCGCCGGGGACATCGAGGTGTCCTCCTGGATGAACGCACGGAAGTTCGCGATAGCCGAAATGACGTCGCGATCGGCATCGCCGATGCCGAACGAGACGATGTTCGGACGGTACCGGAAGCTCGGCGACGTGAGCTCGTTGTACTCGACCTCCCAATCGGACGTCGGCTGTCCATCGGTAAGGAAGAACACCACCGGGCGGAACACCTTGTGTCCTTGAGATTTGAGGCGATCCAGATCGAGCTCGATCTGGGACTTCAAGCACCGCATCGCCGCCGCGAAGTTCGTGCCGCCCTTTGCCGTCAGGACCGGGAGTCCCGCGATCTGGCTCAGGTCCGACAACTCGAGAAGGACTTCCGCTTCGTTACTGAATCCGATGATCGCGAACTGCGTCTTGTCGGACACGACCGGGTTCATGCCGATCTCGGCATGCAACTCCGGCAACGCCTTGTTCATGGCGTCGATCGCGTCGCCCGACATGGAAGCGGACTCGTCGCACACCAGATAGAACGGAAGAATGTTCTGGCCCATTTTCAGCTCTCTTCGGTCGAATCAATCGGTCGTGAAAAGGAAGACTTCGAGGCGCGCGGTTCCGCGCGGGAGGGAGCCGTCCCAGAAGTCACGGGTCGTCGTCCCATCGAACAAGGTAGGCGCCGCACAGGGCAGCTGTTCGGCAATCCGGACCGCAGATTCGAGCGCGACTCCGATATCTTTGCCACCGCCGAATATCAGAGCAAGTGCGGCTCGTTCGCCCTGCAGCGCACCGGTCACTTCGTTCAGACGCTCACACACCAACCGCCCTTCGTCCTCGGATCCCGCACCGGATCCGATCAGTGCCCCGGCGTCGTAATCGATCGTGAGGATCTCCGGATCCTGGCGCATGCCGACGATCTTCGGCAACGGTTCCTCGACGGCCGCGGGATCGGGTATCTCCGGCGCTGTGGCGGAACCCAGCCCCACGATGAACAGGACGATCAACAGATCGGCGAAGATCCAACCGGCAAGCGCTTCCGGTCGGAGCAATCCCCGCCCGCGACGCTCAGACCGTCTCGACATGGTCGCCGCTCTGTTCGTGTCCCATGAGCTCGAGTCGACGCAGCATCATCTCGACAGCATCGCGCGCGGCGGTGAGATCCGACGCCTGCGCCTGCAACGCACTTTCGTGCCGGAGGAGAGAGCGATCGATCCCCTCCACGGCAGAGCAGAGTTCGAACACTGCTGCCTGCAGTTCGCGACCGGTGTCGACGCTGCGCCTGTCCATCGTGTCGACGCTGCCTGCGATGGCACTCTGAGATCTCTCCATCAGCGCCACGCCGGCAACGAGATCGTCGATCGTCGATCTGATCGCGTCGGACGATTGTGCGACGACACGTCCGGTCTCCGACTGCGCCTTCGTGAGCTGATCCTGAAGTTGGTCGGTGAAGTGATCGAGGGTCTTCGCCATTCGCCGTTGACTCTCGTCGGCGGTCGTCTCCAGGACCTTGGCGGCGTACTCGACGCCCTGAAGCGAGGATTGCGTGGCATCGGCAGCGGCGGTCATCGTCGCAGCTGTCGTCTCGAGCGAGGCGGACGTCGCGTTGAGGCGATCGATTCCTTCCTTCGTCGCGTCGTGGGCTTCGGAAAGCTTCTTGATCGAGCTTCGTACGATCGCTTCGATGGCGCTCGGGTCGGCCGTATGCTGACCGCCGATCTCGCGTTGAGCGGCACAGAGAACGCTGATACGGCGCGCTTCGAAGGCGACTGCTTCCTCGTCCTCCTTCTTGTCTGCCGCACTACTGACGATCCGCTGCGCGATGACAAGAAGGACTGCAACAACGATGACGAGAATCGAGACCAGCGCGACCCAGGAAAGTCGATGCCACCCTGTCAGGTAGCCATCGAAGCCCGAGATCCACAGTCCCAGGAAGGTGTCGTCGGGCCTGATGCCGTCTGCGGTCATGTTCGAGTAGGCCTGCGATGCAGCACGTAGGCTGAACCACGTCCATGCCACCGGCGCGAAGACCGCTATGGCAGCGAGGGCACCGAGAAGGCTCTCCACGATTCCGAACTTCCGGACACTCGCCGTGGTGGACGCGGGAAATGCCGCCAGCAGGTCGATGCCTACCCACTTGTCGGAATCACCCGACTCGATGTCCTTCGCCAGCAATTCCAGGTCGTCCGCTCGAGGCTTGCAGCGCTCGTCGGCGGCGAGCTCGCGCAGACCCTTTACACAGGACTCAGACGTAGTCATTCTCTACCGGTACCGATCACTTTCCGAACTTGATGAACACCCTGCTTGCCCTGTTGATACCGCAGGCGCGAACCGGCGTTACAAAGCCATCCCGAAGGGTGGGCATTGCATCGGTAAAGGGCGATGACGATCGTCAGACGACCGGTCTCGCTTCGGGAACCTCGGCGAGCGGCCGGCCGGAGTTGTCGTCGATCCGCCACAACTGCCAACCGTCGAACGGTCCTTCGTCTCCCAGTCGAAACGTGGTAGTGACCGCACCGGCGGCTGCATCGGGATCGGCATGCACCGAGCCGAGCAAGGCTCGAACCGGAGCCGAGGTGATCTCCGTTGCTCCTGTTTCTGGATCGAAGATCGCCTTCACGCGGTGCCCATCGCAATCGAGATGGACGCGGATTCGTCTTCCGCTGAACGCGGTCTTTCGATCCCGGAGTGCCTTGTCTCCTCGGGTTCCACCGCTCCCGTCTGGCGACTCGGCGGCAGCATCGGTCGAATTCGCGGGACGTGCGAGACCTGCGCGTGTTTCTTGATCATGGCTGGTGGCGGAGTCCCATTTCGTCCATACTCTCGTCCGCGGGCGCACCTGCGGCTCCGCCGTCGGACTCCGTCGTACCGGCACAGGCTTACCCGGCACAACTTCTCCTCCCCCATCCTTCGATGACGTCTCCACGCCCGGGGGCAGCACCTCGGGCAGCACGGACTCCCACAAGGCTCCGATGCGCTGACTGTCGAGGTGGCGCAGTGCAGTCGCTCCCACTGCGGTCTGCAACGTCTTGATCCCCGCGTTCGCGGGCAGCCGCCGTGTCAGCTCTCGAAGTGCGCGGATCCACTCGAGTCGAGTGTCGGCGGGCACCGTCGACGTGCCTCCCGCTGCCACCCACAATTTTCCGACGGAGTTCCATGTCACGCCGTCCACGACCTGCATAACATCGGGACTCTCGCCCAGGACGCCGGCCAACTCGGCCTGCGTGGCAATGCCGTCGAGTTCGTCCAACGCTGCACGCATCTGGTCGTCCGGCGCCACTGCTTCCATCGCGTCCGCCGCAGTGGCGGCCAAGAGCAAATGGACCGTGGAGAACCGGTCGTTGCTCGTCAACGAGAACCGGACCGTATCGAACCCCGCAGGATGACGATCACGAGGCGCAGCGCGACCGTTGGAGACCTTGATCCTCAGCTTGCCGAGGTCGCTCGCGGTGGCAGGCCGGAACTCCGTCCCGATCACCGCCCCACGATGCGCCCGTAGGGTCGGCAGCACCGTGCCGTGTGTCAGGTCGGCCGGAATGTCTTCACGCAGGATCCACACGTAGTCGTCGTCGAGAACGATTTGACCGTCGAACCCCTCGAACCACTGGGCCACTACACGCTCTCCATCCGCGCCATGACGTCCGACAACAGCTGACCGGCCACCGTGTCGCCCAGATGCGCGATCGCGGTCCGCTCGATTCGGCCGACCTGGCTCGACGACAACCCCAGCCGCGCACCGATCTCTGCTTGTCTCTTCGGTTGCTGCCCACCAAGCCCATAGCGCATGACCAGCACCGATACGTGACGGGGTTCGAGTATCGACAGGCACGAAAGTACGGTGTCGAAGTCATCGACCGAGCCCTTGACCCCCACGTTCAGCAGGATCTCGGAGATCTCCGCGTTCTCGGTACCGGCGACAAGCGCTTCCTCAGGGACTTCCTCGTCGATCAAACGCTGCGCGATCGCAGCGACCTCTTCGACCGAAGCCGAACTCTGCGCAGGTTGTTCGACCACCGGCGCACCGAACGCCGCCGGTTCGACCTTGTCGTCGCTCCGGGCCGAGTTCATCCACTCCCGAAGAAGGTCGGGAGCGTCCTCTGCAGAGACCGTCACCACCTGAGAGGCGATGCCGGTGAGCTGCTCAAGAAACGTTCCGTGCGCCCCGTTCGCAGGATCCTCCGAGCTGTTCTCCGCGTACATCACCAGGAACGACGCAGGCCTCCCGTCGGACTTCGGCCTGATGATCCGCCCCATCCTCTGAATCATCTGCCGTCTGCTCTTACTGCTGGCCAAGATGATTCCGACGTCGGCTTCCGGGACGTCCACGCCCTCGTCCAGCACCTTCGGTGCCACCAGGGCGGTCAGCGTGCCGTTCTTGAATTCGTTCAGCAGTCGCGTTCGGTCCGATCTGCTGAGGTCGCTCGTGAAAGGTGCTGCCAGCACGCCTTCCTCCAGCAGTACCTCCGCGGCAGCTCGCGACGACTCGCGCGTCTCCGAGAATGCGAGAGCCCGACCGGTTTGTTTGAGCACCACGCCCAGGCCGCGCAGCACTTCCCGCTTACCACGGCATTCCGCGAGCAAGGATCGACGTTTCGAGAACGCGTGCAAGTACTTTCGTGCCACCCATGTCGATCGATCCGCACCGTCGCCGCCACCGAGCAATTGGACGTCGCGCATGAACTCGCCGAACGGCTCGCCGGCGCATCCGAACTTCTCGATCAGATCGCCCCGGAGCTTGCGGGCCAGCTCGTCGTACTCCTGGTATTCGACGGCCTCGATCGGGTCGAACGGGACCGCGACGAGCATGACGTTCACGGGGGCGAGAATGCCGTCGGCGTGTCCGCGTTCGTAGCTACAACCCTCTACGACCGTCCGGAAGTACGGTAGTAGGAACCTTTCCACACCGTCATCGGACCGTTCGAAAGTGGCAGTGAGACCGATCCTTTCGGGGAATCGATCCGTCAGCAGCTTCGAGAACGTGACCGCACCGTACCGGTGCACCTCATCCGCAACCAGCAGCGCGGGGCCCGACGGCTGCGGCGCGGAGGTGCTGATCGCCGAGTGCACGGTGCTGACCAGAATTCGCTTGCCTTCAAAATTGTCCGAGTGACCGCCGCCCCGCCGACCGACGGCGACATCGGGGAGCGTTCGACGGATCGCGCGATGCCATTGCTCGAGCAGTTCGATTCCGGGCACGACGACCAAGACGTCCATGCCACGAGCGACGCCGTCGGCAACTGCTGCGATTCCGAGTGTCGTTTTCCCTGTTCCGGTGACAGCCTCGACGACGGCGCTACGGTCTGCCCTCGTCCAGGCATCGAAAGCTTCGCGTTGCCAGGCACGTAAAGGTGGTCCGGCCAAAGTGGGTGCCGTCACCGGTCACCCCGTCCCCACACGGGTCCCGAAGCATCGTCTCGACGCACCAGTTTCCCGTCTGCTTCCAGATTCGAGATGATCTGCATGACACTCTCGTGATCGAGTCTGCTCAGCTTCATTGCGCGCTCCACTGACAGGTCCGCGATTGCTGCGGCGGTGATGAGTATCTCCGCTACCGAGTCGAGACGTGCCGGTGGCAGATCGGCCACCGAGACAGCTCGGGGTATCACAGCCGACTGAGAGGTAGGAGCACTCTCGTCGTCCGCCACTGTCCGATCTGCTGGTGACGCAAGGGCGTATACGCGCGGGCCGCGTTCCGGCATCCATACCGCGCGCCCCCGAGCGATCAGCTCCTCCACGACGGCTTCGATGCGGTCCCGCGGCTCGTTCAGCCGGAACTCGAGATCCGCGAGAGACACCGGCCCAGACGAGAGCTGCTCCACGATCCGCGACCCGAGACTCGGTGGGAGCGATTCGATCGCCGACGCCGGCATGGTCTCCCAGCCGGGAACGACCGCCGTCTGCACAGGCGGTAACATCGAAGCCGGCGAGTCGGCCTGCGAGCCCGCGGCGGGCGGGAGCGGCGACTCGCTGCTCTCGGTCCGTGACGCCACGTCCACGAGGTGATATTCGGTCAGTTTCCCGAACGCCGTGACCTCTTCGATTCGCCCCTCGAGAAGGAGTTGGTCCAGGCCGGCGTGGACAGTCCTCCAGTGCTCCCCTACCTGTTCGGCGATCTTTCCGACTGGCAGGGGCCCGGAAGCGAGGACCTCCACTATCGACGTCGCGAGATCTGGCGACTCGTCTGTTGCGATCGTCTGCTCCGCGGCAAGTTCGAGGACCGCAACGTCCTGAGGGCTTTCTTCCAGCGTGGGAGCCGGAGTGTCCTCTACTTCTCCCGGAGACGCATCCAGGACGTGGTATTGCGTCAGCTTTCCGAAAACTGCAACTTCTCCGACCCGACCGGCGGCAATCAGCCTGTCGAGATCGGCAAGGACCACTTTCCAGTCCTCTCCCAACCGAGCCGCGATCTTGCTGACGGGCAAGGGGCCCGAAGCCAGCGCTGTCGTAATTGCGGTAGCAAGCGCGATCTGTTCCTGCGGCCCTGTCGGCGGTTCCACTTCCGGCACAACAGGAGCGGGGTCCGCATGGATCTCAGGATCGGAGTGGACCGAAGGTGCAGTTGCAGATACGGGCACCTCGACATGAACCGGTTGCGGCTCCGTGGTCTCCACGACCGGTTCCGGGGGAAGGATCGGTTGATCGAGGACGTCGACGACGTCGTCGACCGGCGAGTCGTCCTCCACGAGCTCTACCGGAGTCCATGTCTCCTGCACGGTGGTGACGACGTCGTTCACTCCGACGACGTGCGGCCTGATACCGCGCCTGTCGAGCTCCTCCCAGATACCTCTCATCGATCCCACGGGATCGAGGTAGTACTCCGACTCGCGGATGCGCCAGAACTGCCATCCACAGCGTTGCAGCTCTCGTTCACGTTCGAGGTCGGCACGCTGCTGTTCGGGACTCGTGTGCCAATGGTCGCCGTCGCACTCGACGGCGAGCTTCCCTGCTGCACCGGTGACCACGAGATCGATCCGTCGGCCGTTCGCCTCCACCTGCGGATTCACGTGGTAACCGCGAGCCACGATGTCGAGGAACACGCGCTGCTCGAAGAGGCTGTCGAACGCGTGGTGCCGATCGTCGCGGGTCACGCCCTCAGGCATCGGCTCTGCCGACGCGGGCGACGTCGACTGCATGTAGGTAAGCAACGAATGCCGCAGGTCGGTCGAGCGCAGAGATTCGACGGTGCGGGAGTGGAACAGCCACATCTGGTCCTGCGCCCGGGACGCGGCGACATTGAACCGTCGCTGGTACTCGGTCTTCGTCATCGCCATGATGTTCTGGTCCGGCGCGACGACCATCGACAGGAACACCACGTGCCGTTCGTCGCCCTGGAAGTCGGGCGGCGTACCCACACGCAGTCGTCGCTCTTCCCACTGCTCCGGCGTCAACCGGTCGAGCAGTTCATTCGTGATGACGTCTACCTGCGCTTGTCCCTGAAGGACAACGACACCGAAGGTCTTGCCATCGTATGCCTCGTCCGACAGGCAATGCTTGATCGTGTCCGCGATAGCGCGTGCTTCGACCCTGTTGGAGAGCGTCGCGTTCCGGCCGGTGACCACGCCGCCTTCGACATAGGTGGTTCGCAGCGGCGACAGACGATCGGCACCGAACTGACGCACCGGCACCAGCGGCGCGTCGGAGTAGAACTGTCCACTTGACCAGTTGATGATCTCCGGCATGCACCGGAAGTGCTCGCGCAGCCGGATGACGCTGCCGAACCTCGAGCGGAGCAACGAGAAGACGCTGGATCGAGGCGTGAAACTGTCGCGCAGGTACTTCGGGATGTCGGGCAGATACGAGTCGAGCCGGGTGAAGACCCCTTCGAGCGCACCCGACGACACATCACTGGGCGCACACTGCTTGTCGTCGCCCACCACGATCACCCGAGGAGCGAGCCACAGCAGGAATAAGCTGCTGATGTCGGCCTGGCTCGCCTCGTCGACGATGACGACGTCGAACGAGTTTTGTTCGGCAGGAATGGACGCCAGTACCTGTTGCAGAGGCATGACCCACGCCGGGACCGCTTGCTGCGCCACCTGCATCGCCTCGCGCGCGCCGGCACGGAACCGTTCCGCGTACTTGCCAGTTCCCTTTCCGACGCTGGCCACGTGATCACGGTAGGTCTGCAACGCTTGGACCTGTGCAGCCGTCGTTCGTTCGAGGCATGCACTCCACGCGCGTTCCGCGGCCAACTGTGCGGTCAACTGAGCGATCTCCTTCTCGATCGCGTCGAGTTCGTGCTGAAGATGCTGATCGTCGACGGCGTGAGAGTGCTGCTGTACCCAGTCGTACGCCCGACGCCACGCCCATGCCTGATCGATGTAGTTCAGGCGAACCGACCACTCCGCCGACGAGGGATTCTCGGCGATCGCTTGTGCCAGCGCGGGGGCGGCGTCGGTCAGCCGAGTCTGCAGCGATTCGAGGTGGAGTTCTTGCTGGTACTCGCGGACCGCGGCTTCCCAGGAATCGATCGCTGTGCGGATCCTGCCGAACTCAGCGGATTCCACGGCCCGGACGAGCACGTGCCCTTCCTGTGGAATCCCGTGCGTCATTCTGGCCCGGACACGCGAGGCGACATCCGCAAGCCAGGAGCGATTTGCCTCCGCATAGCCAGCCGCAGCGATCGCTTGCGCCGCCGTCGCGACAGATCGAGCCTGATCCAGGCTTGCGATACGCGGCGCCCCCGGACTGACCTGCTGCAGCGCGAGCTCTACTTCCCTGGTGTGCGCTGCGAGAACTTCCACCAGATCGCGCGACCGAGCGGCACGCGCTGCCGCACCGATCATCTGGCTGCGAGATCCCGAGGTGTCGATCTCGATGCCGAGATCCCGAAGGATGAGAGCGACGGACTGGATGGCATCGAGCGCACGAAGGTGCTCGGCCACTGCACGGGCGAGTGGCGCAGTCGTGGCTTCGACGCCGTCGACGGTGGCGACCCTGCCCAGCGCCTCGACCGTGGTCTGCTCGTTGCTCCTGCGAAAACGGGCGAGTCCGCTCCGCCACGTCTCGCCGCCCTCGAGCGCCCTGGCGAGCGCGTCGTAGGCATGCAACGCATTTCGTCCGACCACCGGAGTGTCGACGACAGTCGTCGTACCGAGGAAGACGTCGGCGTTGTAGGCGACGGTCACCAGTTCGCGGATGTGCGCGGTCTTGTCCCACAGATAGTCGATCCCGCCGGACAGTACTGCGTCGGCGAGGTTCCGGAATGCGGGTTCGAGACCGTCGACATCGATCAGCGCACGCTGCAGATGATCGCACTGCTCCCGGATCCGCTCGAGAACGTCAGGAGCAGCGCCCTCCAACATCCGAAGCAGTCCCGAGGTTGGGACACTGCCCGAGCCCGGGCCGTTGCGAACAGCTTCGCAGGCGAGTTCGAGGTCGGAGAGGCTCGGTAGCTCCAGGTCGGGGAAAAACTGTCGTCGGCGCTCTGCTCGACCGGGCCGAGACCGTTCGGACAGAGCGAGCAGCGTCTGGAACTCCTCCGGAGAAAGTGGTGGAGTATCGGTCCCGAGCGAGCCACGTAGCCAGTCGTGGTTGGCGCTGTGCGTGGTGACCTTGCGGACGATCTCGGCCGGGGTTCCTGCATATCCGGGTGCGACATCCGCGTGGGCCAGCGTCTCGGACGCACGAGCCTGGCGGATGCGCTCCGTCAGCATCGCCCGGCGACTCAGTGCAGTGTCGCGTCGTTGCGCCACTTCGTCGATACGGGCCGCGGTCCGGCGCGGATCGAACTGTGCCTTACGGGTTGCGATCTCGCTGACGCTACGGTTCAGCTCGGCCGATCCACCGCGGCCGGCGTCTGTGACCGAAACACAGAGTTCCTGCAGTTCCGGAGGCAGCTTGTCGCGAAGGACGCGCAGTGCCTGGGCCTTCTCGCTGGTGACCAGGACGCGCTGACCACGTGCCAACAACGCCGACACGAGGTTGGCGATCGTATGAGTCTTCCCGGTTCCGGGTGGACCTTCGACAACGACACCGCTGTCGCCTGCGAGCCGATCGATGATGTCGCGTTGCTCTTGGTTGGCAGGAAGTGGGAAGAGCGGGTCGTCGGCGAGCAGTGAGGAGGACGTGCCGGCCCTGTCGAGCCACGCGACTCGATCGGAAGGTTCGATCGCCTCGATCAGCTGTGCCAGCCCGAGGGGAACTGCCGTTGTCTCGTCGGCCGCCGCTGCCGTCATGCGGTCGTAGTACTCGATCAGAGCATAGGCACCACGCTTGCGCAGAACCAGCGAGGGCGACGGCGTGAGCAGGCGGTCCTGTGAGGCCGCTTCGTCGGGTCGGTCGACGATCTCGACGCGGGTGGCCAGGGCACGGTCGGACCAGTCTTTGAGGAAGATCCGTGCGGCAGGGTCCACGGGTGAGCTCACCCGTGCAGCCAGCGATTCGTGCAGACTCCGGGTACCTGACGAATCGAAGACCTCGAGTCCGGTCAACAACTGTGTGTCTTCGAGCGCAGGACCGGATTCGGGATCCAATCGGACCAGGAGGTCGCCCGATGCCGAGTCGCGTTCCACCAACGTCGGCTGCGTGATCAGGTGCGTTCGCACCTGCTCGCCTGCAAAATCGGCCGAGAGCTGGAGCAGCCCCGACGCGATCACGAGTTCCAGGGATTCCGGCTGCGCCTCGAGGTCGAGCAGTGCGCGCTGAAGGAAGGCGTGGAGATGCCAGGCGGGCCGCCGCTCACGATCGACCTCGGCCCAGGCACGCCACTTCGTCAGCCATGCGTCGAACTCCCTTGTGTCGGGAGCATCGAGATCGAGCGTGGGTTCGGTGGTCGAATCCGCGGTCGAACCGCGGATCCACGCAGTGACTGCAGCGGGTGGTCGGGGTGGGTCCTCCAGGTGGACACGACGTGCCCGGAGCACGACGTCGCCGGCAGACGCATCGGTACTGAGGGCTACATCCAAGTTGCCCTCGTCGAGCGCCGTCATGGCGCGGTGTTTGTCGACGACCCGGACGGGAGCACTACGCGCCTTCACAAGCTCGGACAAGAAGGCCAGCAAGCGTTGGACACGATCCTTCAGCTCAGGATCGTTCTCCCTCGAATCCACAACCACCCCACTGCGCCATGAAGTTACTCCGTACGAGAACGGAGGGAACGCCGACGAACATAGACAACGGCTACGACAACAACGGTCGCTGTGCCCTTCCGATACTCCTGCGCATCTACCTCCCCCAATCGATCCGACTCCCTCGCCGAATACATCTGCCTCCGGCACCGAGATTGTTACATCCGCTCAGCAACCCGGCGCATGCCTGTCCCAGTACCGCCGGTAACAGAAACCGGTCGGTCGAGATCGTGCCGATCTGCTCTTCCGGATATTTAGTTGCACCTGCTATGTTGTCGCCCAACAGTCTGTCGGGGGCTGGAGTAGACGGCGCGGCATCGTACTGCCGTTCGCGTCGCACGCCCAGAAGATGCACCCGCAGAAGGAGTTCAGCCACACGAGATGGACGGATAGCACTCGCACTGGCACCGAGGATCTCCTCGGTGTGTGCTCGCTCCAGATTCGGCGACACTCCCCGGCAATTCAGATCAAACTTCCCCGTGGTCGGACAGCATCCGAAATGCATTCCTCCCCACGTTGAAATCACGTCTACGCAGAAATTCGAAAGGACCCACATGAGCGTCTCTCTTGCCAAGGGCGGCAACGTCTCCCTGTCCAAGGCGACCGACAACCTCACGACCATCACCGTCGGTCTCGGTTGGGACGAGCGCACCACTACGGGCGCGCCCTACGACCTCGACGCGTCGGCGCTGATCACCGGCCCCAACTACAAGGTCCTTTCGGACAAGCACTTCGTCTTCTACGGCAATCTCTCATCGCCTGACGGCTTGGTCGAGCACACGGGCGACAACCTGACCGGCGACGGAGACGGCGATGACGAGTCGATCCACGTCGACCTCGCTGCGCTTCCGCCCACCGTTACGAACATCTTCTTCGCCGTGTCGATCTACGACGCGGACGTTCGCGGCCAGTCCTTCGGTCACGTTCGCAACGCCTACATCCGCGTCATCGACCGCGTCACGGGCATCGAGCTGGCCCGTTACGACCTGACCGAAGATGCCTCCACCGAGACCGCAATGATCTTCGGCGAGGTCTACCGCCACAACGCGGAGTGGAAGTTCCGCGCCGTCGGCCAGGGTTATGCGTCCGGTCTGCGCGGCATCGCCCTCGACTACGGCGTCAACGTCGCCTGATTCTTCGGTTCCGTCCGCGTGAACCGTCGGGATGCTCGAAACGAGAGCATCCCGACGTGTGCGCACCCATAGAGAAAGGCCACGTCCGTGGTTATGCGCATATTCGGCGCATCTTTCGTCGTCACTGTTGTCGCCCTGGTCGTTGCCTTCCTCTACGGCGGTCCTCAGGCCCTGCTGCTCGCAGCAATCCTCGGCGTACTCGAGGTTTCACTCTCGTTCGACAACGCGGTCATCAACGCGACCGTGCTGCAGAGGATGAGCGAGTTCTGGCAGAAGATCTTCCTCACGATCGGCATCCTGATCGCCGTCTTCGGCATGCGCCTCGTGTTCCCGCTCATCATCGTCTGGGCAGCTTCCGGCCTCGGCCCGGTCGCGGCATTGGACCTGGCGCTCAATCCGCCGGCCGATGGTGCGGCCTACTTCCCCGACGGTCGTGCAAGCTACGAAACCCTCATCACCGACGCGCACCCACAGATCGCCTCGTTCGGCGGCATGTTCCTGCTGATGCTCTTCTTGGGCTTTATCTTCGAAGAGAAGGAGATCACCTGGCTGTCCTGGCTCGAGCGTCCGCTGGAGCGGATCGGCAAGCTCGACCAGCTCTCGGTGGTTGTCGCGTCCGGGCTTCTCGTCCTTACCGCGGTGTTCCTCGCACCCGAAGGTAAGTCGTCGACGGTGATGATCGCCGGCACGCTCGGCATGATCACCTACATCCTCGTCAACGGTCTCGGGGAGCTGTTCAACGTCGATGACGAGGGCGAAGAATCGTCCGGTGGCCCTACCGACCTCGCGAAGGCAACCGGCAAGGCCGGCTTCTTCCTGTTCCTCTACCTCGAGGTGCTGGATGCGTCGTTCTCCTTCGACGGCGTGATCGGCGCATTCGCTGTCACGTCCGACCCGATCATCATTGCTCTCGGCCTCGGCTTCATCGGCGCGATGTTCGTGCGATCGATCACCGTCTACCTGGTCCGGAAGGGCACGCTCGCCGAGTACGTCTACCTCGAGCACGGGGCTCACTGGGCGATCGGTGCCCTGGCGCTGATCCTGCTGTACTCGATCGGCCACCATGTCAGCGAGATCGTCACCGGCCTGACCGGCGTGTTCCTGATCCTCGCGGCCCTCGCCACCAGCATCATCCGGAACAAGAACAACCCCGATGACGAGGCGGACGCGGACGCGGACGAAGATCCGCGGCCCGAGTCGGTAACCGTCAACGCCTGATCAGTTCAACGTGTGGGCAGCCGGCATTCCCGGCTGCCCACACGCATCTCCGCCGAAAGGAGTCGGCCGTAAGGCCGGACACGCCATGCCTGCACTTCCCCCCGGAGCGAACACAGTTATCCACGACGGCACCGCGACATTGTCCGTGTCCGGCGCACGCCAGGGCACAGTCGACCTGATGGCCTTCCAGTTGACGGTGGACCAGCGTGTACGGAACGACGACGATTTCATCTTCTTCAACCAACCCAAGTCTCCCGAAGGCGCTGTCCGGCTTATCGGTGCGGATCGAATCTCGTTGGACCTGAATCTCATCCCCGCACACATCCACACTCTGTCCATCGCGGTGGCCCTGGACGAGAGCGTGAGCGGAAGCCTGGCAACAGTCCCCGGTCTCGGCGTCACCCTCGAACAACCGACCGGCCTGGTTGTTCAGGCACCCGCAAGCGGATTGAGTTCCGAGCGGGCAGCGATTCTGATGGAGGTCTATCGTCGTAACGGGACGTGGAAGGTGCGCAACGTCTCGCAGGGATGGAACACCGGACTTTCGGCGCTCGCCACGAATTACGGTGTGGACGTCACCCAGCCGGCACCACCGGCGCCGACACCTACTCCTCCGGCAGCACCGTCACCCAATCCGTCAACGGAACGCCGCGGAGTTCCGCCGTCCCGTCCACCCGTGTCGACACCGGTAGCGCCGCCAGTCACCCTCTCCAAGATCACTCTCGACAAGAGCACCCCCTCGGTGAGCCTCGTGAAGGCCGGCGAGGAGCAGGGGGTCATGCGAGTGAACCTGAACTGGACCACCAGAGGCTCCGGTAAGGGGTTCCTGGGTCGTCTTGCCGGCAGCAACAGCATCGACCTCGATCTCGGCTGCCTGTACGAGATGGCCGACGGAAGCAAGGGCGTCATCCAGGCCCTCGGTGAAGCGTTCGGATCGCGGTACAGCTACCCGTACATCGAACTCGACGGGGACGACCGAACGGGATCCGTAGCGGGCGGCGAGAACCTCTACATCGACCTGTCCAACCCGTCGATCTTCAAACGCATTCTCATCTTTGCGTACATCTATGAGGGGGTGCCGAACTGGGCTGCCGCGGACGGTGTGGTCACGCTCTACCGAACCTCTGGTTCCGAGATCGAGGTCCGTCTCGATTCCGGCGACAATCGTGCGCCCATGTGCGCGATTGCGTTGCTAGAAAGCAAGAACGGCGAGATCAATGTCAACCGCGAAGTTCGCTACATCAAGGGTGACCAGTCCCACCTCGACAAGGCGTACAAGTGGAAGTTGCGCTGGACGCCAGGCAGCAAGTAGGAGCAGACATTGCCCATTATGGGAACCGATTTCCATAATGGGCGCTCACCTACGCGCTGGCATGAACATGAATAACATTCTCACCTGCCACGAGTTTCCCTTATCACTTACTTGGAAAGTTGATTTACCATGTCCCAGCGCGATCGTCACCGTGATGCCCAACCCGAAGGGACAGTTATAGCCGCAGCGTAAGTACAGAAGTCGGACAATTGAAACACCCCGCCGATTACTCTGTCCCTCGTCCCTACCACCTCTCCGCCGTCGGCCGCGATTCGTCGGCGTCGTCGTCGCCCTGTTCTACTTCGCGTAGAGCTTGAAGCGGTTCCTCATCCGCCGCGAGTGGTAAGGCCAGGGCTTGATCAGTGGAGTGACCGGCAGGGACTGGCACCGTTCTAGGACTCCGACGACAGGTGGAGCTGGTCGAACATGCTGGCTGCAGTCGGGATCCGAGCCACGAACGCCCCGACGAGATCCGGCAGTGATGGGGTTGCGGGCAGGTAAGTGCGTCGATCCGGAGTGGTTCAACCGCGACGAGGCCGCCGAACAGCTCCGCTCCTGTTCGAGTAGCTGCTCGTGCAGATCGGAGCTCGGTTACCGGGCTTCGATCCACGCAAACTCGATCAGTCGACGTCCACGCCGTACCGCACCGCCAACTCGGTCAGCCCGTCGTCGTACCCCTGCCCCACCGCACGCAGCCGCCACTTCCCTGCCCGCCGATAGATTTCGGTGAGCACCATGGTCCGTTCGGTGGTACCGGCGTCGAGCACGAACGTCGCCGCCGTGCCGTCCTCACCGTCCACGCTCACCGACACGGCCCCCAGTTCGCCGAAGGTGCGTTCGCCGTCGATGGCTGCGGCGATCGCGATGCGCGCGCATTCGTCGGGCAGCGCGGCCAGATCGAGCCGTATGCTCTGTTCGCTGCTGCCGTCGATGGACAACTCGACTGCGCCGTCCTCGACGGTCGGGGTGTTGTAGAACACGAAGTCATCGTCGCTGTCGACCTTCTCGTCTTCACCGAGCAGGAAGGCGACGATGTCGACGTCGAAGTCGTCCGTCTCGGCGCGCCAGGCGACATTAACCGTCCACGACATCTTCCGGGCCGGCAGGTCGATGACCTCGCCTCGTGCGAGCGCCGGCGCTGAGATGCGAGACTCGATCCGCATGTGCGACGGCACGACGCCCTTCTCCACCGCGGCGCTGACGTCCGTCTTGGTCAGAACAGGGAGCTCGCGCGCGGTGATGCGTGGCATGCGCCGGTCGCTGTCGCCACCTTCGAGCATCAGCACGTCCGTGACGGCGGCGGTGAGGTTGAGTGAGGGGCGTGCGCCGAGCTGGACGAGACGGGACCGCATGAGCACGGCGTCGAGATGGGTACCGCCGAGGAGCAGCACTCGCCGACCCTGCCACAGCTTCGGCTTCTGACCCGTGAGCATCCGCTCCGGCAGGCTCGTAACAACGGACCCAGCAGTCTCCAGCTGCGGCGGAGGTTCGATCACCGGCTCGGCAGCGGGTGCGGCCACCTCGACCACGGAACGCGTCTTCGGTTCACCGGGCAACACCCGGGTGAGCATGTCCTCGAGCTGCCGCTCGGTGATGACGGGAATGCCTTCGGCCATCGCCTTGCGGATCTTGCCCGTCTGCACCCCGGGGTCGTTGCACACGACCACGCTCGTCTGGCGGCTGACGGAGTTCATCACGTCGAGGCCGGCGTCGGTCATGCGGCCGGCGAGCGGGACCCGGGGCGTCGTGGTGTGGCCGGTGATCACCACCTTCATTCCCTGCACCAGACCGACGTCGAGCGACAGCCGTCCGGGATTCTTCCACTCGCACGGCACGCGCGGCACGGAGTCCGGGTACGTCGACCTGCGGCTGAGGCAGTCGACCACCGGCAGCGGCAGCTGCAGGCTCTCGGCGAGCGAGGCGCTGCGCACAAAGACCTCGCTGAGGACGCGGGCGTCGTCGTAGGCGTCGTGCTCGAGCAACTGCTGGACCTGCCAGTGCGCGGCCAGGGTGGAGAGCTTGTGATCGGCCACGTCCAGCTCGAGCCGCCTCGACAGGGCGAGAGTGCACAGCCGGTGTTTGACCGGGATCTCCGCTCCAGCGCGCCGAAACTCTGCGTCGAGGAATCCGTAGTCGAAGGCCGCGTTGTGGGCGACGATCGTCCCGCCGGCCAGCACCTCGGCGAGCTCACCGGCGATCTGCTCGAAGCGCGGGGCACCGGCGAGCCGTTCGCGCGTCAACCGGTGCACGTGAACCGGGCCGGGGTCGCAACCCGGATCGACGAGCGTCGAGTACTCCTGCTCGACGCTGCCGTCCTCCCGCCACACCAGCGCGGCGACGCTCAGCACCCGATGCGCATAGGCGCGCAGACCGGAGGTCTCGACGTCGACGACCACCCAGCGATGACCCTTCGGCAGCGTCCGCGAACCCGACGCGTGCGACTGCGTGTCGATCACCTGCACCTGCTCTACCTCCGACTGTTCTGCTGCCGGCCCCACCGGCGCACCCGAACATAGTGACTCATGCTCACGACACCGCCGACCGCGCCACGCCGAACGCGCCTGCCTTGAACCCGTGCCGGGCAGTACCGTTCCAGCCATGGCACAGCCACTCGAAGGCAAGATCGCCCTGGTCGCCGGCGCCACCCGCGGCGCCGGCCGCGGCACTGCAATCGCTCTCGGCGAGGCCGGCGCGACGGTCTACTGCACGGGCCGCACCACCCGCGAGCGCCGCTCCGAGTACGACCGGCCGGAGACCATCGAGGAGACCGCCGAGCTGGTGACGGCCGCGGGTGGGGTCGGCATCCCCGTCGCCGTCGACCACCTCGATCCCGAGCAGGTGCGACGGCTCGTGCAGCGCATCGACGACGAGCACGGCCACCTCGACGTCCTCGTCAACGACATCTGGGGCGGTGAGAAGCTCATCGAGTGGGAGACTCCGCTGTGGGAGCACGACCTCGCGGGCGGACTGCGGATGGTGCATCTCTCGGTCGACACGCACCTGATCACCAGCCACTTCGCGCTGCCACTGCTGATCCGGAACCCGGGCGGGCTCGTCGTCGAGATGACCGACGGCACAGCCGAGTACAACGCGAAGAACTTCCGGCTCTCGGTGTTCTACGACCTGGTCAAGTCCTCGATGCTTCGTCTTGCGTTCTCGCAGGCGAAGGAGCTGGCGCCGCACGGGTGCACGGCCGTCGCACTGACGCCCGGGTGGATGCGGTCCGAGATGATGCTCGAGCACTTCGGGGTCACGGAGGAGAACTGGCGCGACGCCACCGTGCCACATTTCGTCGCGATATCGGAGTCACCACGGTTCGTCGGGCGGGCCGTCGCGGCGCTGGCCGCCGATCCGGACGTGCACCGCCGCAACGGAGGCTCGTTCTCGTCGGGTGGTCTGGCGCGCGAGTACGGCTTCACCGACGTCGACGGGTCGCAGCCCGACTGCTGGCGGTACATGGTGGAGGTTCAAGATCCGGGTCTGCCCGCGGACGCGACCGGGTATCGGTGAGCGCGACACGCCGGGACTACGACTGCCGCTCGCCCCCAACGTATTCCACGCCAGGGCGCAGAATTGATTGACGCGTCCGCAGCACGGTGCCACCATGTGTCATCCCCCGCGCCCGCGAGGGTCACAACTGAAGAAGGCCCGCCAGGAGCGGCAACTCCCGACGGGCCGGATGTCCGACTGATTAGGAGTCGAACGTGGGTAACAATACCCTCGTCGGAGGCGTGCGCCGCGCGCCGCGCCCGACGAGCAACTACACCGTCGTCCGCAACGAGACGATCGGTAACAAGGACCTCTCCTTCCGCGCCCGCGCGGTCTTGATCTGGCTGCTTTCCAAGCCGGCCGACTGGCGCATCCGCTCCGACGCGATCGCCGCGGAATCGCCGTCCGAGGGCCGTGACGCCATCCGGTCCGCGATGCGGGAACTGGCTGCGCACGGTCACCTCGTCACCGAGCGTCGCCAGAACGAACACGGCCAATGGATCACCGTCCAGACCGTCTACGAAGTACCGGTCCGGCCCGAGCCGGGGCCTGGAAATCCGAACCCCGGCGAACCGGACACCGGAGAACCCGGCACTGAACAAAGAACTGAAGACCAAGAGACTGAAACAAACCCCTCACCGGCCGCCGAGCCGACGGCGCCACCCGCGCGGCAACAAGGGGTAAGCAGCATTCCGCAGAAGGCGCAGATCGGCGAGCTGGCGAACGCATGCCGCGCCGCCGGCCTGACCGCGACGTTCGACTATCTGCCCGCCGCCGCGCGCTCCCAGATCGTCGCGCTGATCGACTCCCACGGAATACCGCGCCTGGTCGCAGCGGCACGGTCGGCGCACCGTCCGGGCAATCCGACGCGCTTCGCGCACGCATGGATCCCGCTGTGGCAATCACTGCCCGTGCCCCGCGCTCCCCTGCCGCCCCGATGCGGCCGGTGCGACGAGTTCGGCTGGTTGCCTGACGACCCGCACGGCCGCGCCGTGCGGTGCCCGTGCCGTCGCGTCGACGCACCCGACCACCCGCTCGCCGCGTGAGCATCCGTCGGCGGCGAGCGGTAGCATCTGCGGGAACTGTTCCGTGACCACCGAGGTCGGAGGCCCATGTCCCGCAAGCGCTCAGGGTCGAGTCACGGATCCTCCTCTCAGCCGCTGCCCGACAACGTCGTGTCGTTGGCCGAGCGTCGCCGCCCGACGGGCACGCCGAGCGAGCAGTACCGCGCAGTGGCGCCGGCGTTCGCCGGGTGGCTGGTGGAGAACGCCGTCTGCCCGCCGAACCGGGTGGAGCAGATCGTGGTGAGCGTTGCGAACGCGGTCGACGCACTGTCGCGGGCAAGCAAGGGATTCTCGGCGACACACTGGCGCAGCCGCGACGTGGACCACTTGCTCGAACGTGTGCTGACCAGCGACCTCGTCGAGGACGACGACGAGACGCGGGCGCACATCGCCGGGGATGTCATCGCCTTCCTGCGGTTCCTCGAGGCAACGAACCGGTGGACCGGCACCGACGACGACCTCGGATACGGTCTGTCCACGCTCGTGTCCTACGTCGAATCGAAGCTCGCGTCCCTCCCACCGGTCGACGAGCCGTCGATCGAGCCCGAGGCCGAGAGCGCCGCCTTGACCGCCCTGCCGGTCGTGGCACGGCTCGACGCCCTGCTCGACTGGATCGGTGAGCGCCGGCCCGTGACCGCGACCGGAGCGCTGAAGCGCGCCCTGGTCATGGAGGCCTTCGACGCTGTCGGCGGCAAGCGCGAGGATCTGGCACCGCGCAAGGTCCAGTCGATGTGGGATCTTCCCGTGCTGGAACAGACCTGGGTTGTTGCGGCCATGGTGGACTTGATCTCGATCGGAAAGACCGTTGTCAAGCCCGGTCCTGCAGCGCCGGTGTGGCGGGATCCGGACCGGAATCCGGACGAGTACCTCGCCCTGTGCCGGGACGCGGTGACGCATTCCCTCGTCGTGGCCCTCGGCAGGCGCGGCGAGGGGCGCCTCAAGGCGTTCCATTCCGTCCTCGACGAGGCGACTGCCGCCGTCCTGTCCGCCGGTCTCGGTGAGCACCCGCTGCCGTCCGGCCCCGAGGAACGCCTGCGCGCGCTGTCCGTGCTGTTCCCCGGCATGCCGGTCGGACCGAGTTTCCTCGGCAGCATGCTCGTCGACCGCCTCGACGATCTCGTCGCCGACGGCATCCTCGACGACGCGGACGGCTACCGCGTGCCGACACCGCTCCGTCCTGCCGTGCGGGCCGCTGTGCGCATCCTCCTCGGCGACGCGACACCCGTCGCCATCCACCCACCGGTGCGGTGTACGCTGCGAATCACGTTGCGCGACAGCGAGCCCCCGGTGTGGCGACGCGTGATGGTCGACAATTCCCTGAGTCTGCTGCATCTGCACTTCGTCATCCAGAGCTGCTTCGCCTGGGAGGACTACCACCTGCACCAGTTCACGAAGGGCGAACCGTTCACCCGTGGTCGCGTGTACGTGCCCGACGATCAGTTCGACGACGAGCTCGCGAACGGTCAGGACGAGGTCGTCGACGAGGCCACGGTGACCATCGGGACGGTGCTGCCGAAGGTGGGCGCCACCCTGACCTACCTGTACGACTACGGCGACGGGTGGACGCACGACATCGTCGTCGAGTCCGTCGCCGACTTCGATGCCGAAGGGCCGCGCGCTGCCTGCGTCGACGGACACGGTCTGGCGCCGGCCGAGGACTCCGGCGGCACGTGGGGCTGGTCGGACATGCTGGCGGCAGCCGACGACCCGAGCCACGAACGCCACGACGAGGTGCGGCAGTGGCTGGGTTTGCGCGCGGGTGAGCGTGTCGACTCGGAGTGGTTCGACGCGGACGAGGTCAACGGCCAGTTGCGCTCGCTGTTCGGGTAGCTGCAGTTCGCACGGCTGCTGCGGTTGCGGAACCTGACGAACGGAATTGCCTCCGGGCTCGCCTCCGACCCGTGCGAATCTGCTGCCAGTGACGGCGTCGGGTTGCGCGGAGGGCCGACCGCTCTGCGCCGGGTACCGGCAGTGGCTGCAATGCATCCCGCAATCTCGCCTCGGCGTTCGATGCGATGCTCGGAGCGACGAGGCAGGGTCGTCGAGCCCGCCGTTGTCCGCCGATCCGGCGCTGGACGGAGCGCACCCGCCCGGCCGTCACGGCCGAGATCCGTCACCTTCGAGGCCGGTGCGATTCACCGACCGATTCCCTGAGCAGGTCGAGGGACGAGTACGCCGCGACACCGACGACCACGCGGCGCCAAGCGGGAAACCCTTGCTGCTCAGGCATCGTCGAAACTCCAGCTCGCCGCCGCGCAGGGATCGTCGTCGGTCTGTCGGGGTGCGGCGGTGGTGGCGCTGCGGGTGCCCGGCACGGTGCGGGCCAGGGCGATCGCGATGCGGCGTTCGGATTCGTCGGCGAACAAGCCCTGGATGGTGACGCGGCCGCCCGACACCTCGGCACGCCAGCGTCGGGTGCCGGTGTAGTCGTCGAGGCGACGCTGGACGCTGACGCCGATGGCCTCGTCGGGCTTGAGCAACAGCCGCAGCAGGTCCCCGCGAGAGACGATGCCCACCACGTGCCCGTCGTCCTCGACGACCGGGATGCTGCGCAGTCCCCGACTCAGCAGCAACCGACTGGCGTCGGCCAGGTCCTGGTACGCCGCGACCGCCACAACGGGGGCAGTCATCACCTCGGCCACCGTCCGTGTGTCCTCGGACATCGTGCCGCGCAGCACATCACCGCTCGTGAGGATCCCGACGAGGCGGTCCCGGTCGTCGAGGACCGGCAGGGCGGCGTACCCCTGCTCGGCCAACGGGACGGCAGCCTCGGTCACGGGCACTCCCTGGTGGACGGTGGCGACCGGCCGGTGCATCACATCGCGTACTCGCATGGGTCACCTCGTTCCCGGGTGCAGGACCCGGATCGACGAAACTATATAGGAAAAGTAAAGCACGAAATACAAATCAGGTATAGAGTCTCGTCCGCGGATTGCGGCGCAGCCCTGCCCGGGAAGTCCGGAGGCGCGGTCAGCGCAGCGCCGTCAGAAGGTCTCCGACGGTGTGGTGGGACTCGAGCGGATGACGGAGTCGGCCTTCCGGATTCACGGTGTAGGTGTTGCGGCGGCCGACGCGGGTCTTGGTTACATAGCCCTCCTCGACCAGATCGGCGAGGATCATCTGCACCGCCCGTTCGGTGATGTCGACCCGGCGGGCGAGTTCGCGCACCGTCGACTCCGAGCTCTCGGTCAGGCACAGCAGCACGTGCGTGTGATTGGTCAGGAAGGTCCAGTGCCGACGCGATGGGCCGTCGGATGCGCTCGAAGTCATGCCTTCAACCATAGGTCCGATCCAATTCACGTATTGACGTTCGGGATGGAAGGCTCGGGGTGGTGAAGGCGACGCTACCGTCGCGTCGAGGTTGGGAACCTGTCGACGCGGCGCGATCGCCGATTCTGCAGCGTGGCAGCCGTCCGCCAGTCGCGCGGCTCCAGACGATGGTCGGTCGCCGAAGGATTCTTCGGTGGATCCGGCGTGAAGACCACGTGCGCCGGGTCCATTGCAGTTCGATCAGGATTCCGGCGGAGCCTCCCATTCGCTCGGCACCACCAGGACAGGTCGATGGGAGTGGTGCAAGGTGCCCATCGCCACGCTGCCGAGCAGTATCTCCCGTGCCGCGGATCGTCCCCGCGATCCGACAACCACGACGGCCGCATTGTGCTCGCGCGCAGAACCGATCAGTGCGTCGTAGATGGTGCGAGCGTGGAAACCCCGGCCGCGGTCGACCTTCAATTGCAGGACTTTTCGGCCGGTGGACGCCGTGGCAGCCGGGAACGCGGTGTCGCCACCTTCGTCGACGGAAACGAGCAACACGTCCCGCTCCGGGAAGAGGCGGCCGGCCGCCGCGAACGCCGTCTCGGCACCTGCAGAGCCGTCCCAGCCCACGGCTACCGGGCCCTCGGCCAGGGCGGCGTGCTCGGCGGCCAGCATCGGATACGGGACGACGAGGACGGGCCGAGAGGCATAGTGCACCACCATGTCGGACACGCTGCCCAGCACCGCCTGGGTGCCGCCCAGTCCGCGAGACCCGACGAGCACCAGTTCGGTCTGCAGCTCGTCGGCAATCTGCGCGATGCGCAGGCCCTCGTTCCCGAATGTTCGTCTCAGCAGCGGTTCGGCTTCCCATCCGGCGGTGCGGGCCAGCGTCACGCCCACAGCCACGAGGCGGTGAGCCTCCTGCTCGCCCTCGTATTCCACCATCTCGACCAGTTCGTCGACGTCACGAGCGCGAGCGCGCAGGCGTCGGCGGACCTTGGCGCTGGCAAACGGCGGGCCCCACAGGTACGTGACCCATCCGCGTGCGTTCGGAAACAGCGACGCGCCGGCTTCGATCGCGGCGTTGGCGGCCGGTGAGCCGTCGTATCCCACGATTGCACTTACCTGCACAGCGCACCTCTTTCAACGTATGTCGGGTTGGCTGATCTTCGCTGGACGTCGGGAACTCCAGCCTCGGCTGCGTGGCGCATCCAGCGGGGGCCGCCCAGCAGCGCGGGCCGGCTCATCGCATCGAGGTCGCCGGTGGTCGTGACGGCGACGACGGGCGCGGGCGCAGTCGGCACCGCGCCCGTCGTCAGGGCGTCAAGCTCTTTGCGTGGCGTCTCCGAAGTGACGTCACGAGGCGGCCGGTCGATCGGCCGGCCACTGTCGCCGATGCAGGGCAACGTCTGCACCAGCCTCCATGCGTGCAAGCGGCGTATCGCGCTCTCGACCCGCATCGCCATCTCCGCTCCGACGGTGCCTACCACCTACTAACAAGAACCGTATATCACGAATTCCGTTTCCGCAATACGAGTTCATGTCAGGCGTCAGTGCAGATTGCTTGCGTGGCACGTCGGCAAGGACCCACGGGCATCAGGGTTCAGACTCGGCAGGGGTCGGTCGAGCTGCGGTTCGGCGACACACATCCCTCGGGTCGGGCTATGCACTCCTGCTGGGCCCGGTCTCTTCGATCACCACGCACGTCGGTTCGGGCAGTCGGTCGCCAGTGCTGCGTCGAGTTCATCAGCCCGGGTCTCGGCCACGGCTCGTGAGCCAGCTGTCAACCCGCCGTCGACAGAACACCGCGGACCCACCCGTGAAGGTGTCCGATGATTGCACTGAAAGTGCCTCTACGTAGATGGGTCATCGTG
>NZ_JAUIZP010000048.1:0-67307 GCF_041414735.1 Rhodococcus sp. GXMU-t2271 | reverse complement strand
TCGACAGAACACCGCGGACCCACCCGTGAAGGTGTCCGATGATTGCACTGAAAGTGCCTCTACGTAGATGGGTCATCGTGACGTCAAAAATCTCGATTCCCTCACTACGGGAATCGCTTTCGAAATTCACACGCCGTCACGGACGACGCAGTCTCCACGGATCCGGCCTCAGCGATGTCGAGAAGCAGGAACAGGGTCACCACATCGAACGGGTTACGCCTCACCCCTCCGGGTGAGCCTTCAGTTCAGCTAAAGCCCACCGTAGCGATTCGACATTGTCATGAATACGGGCCGCTTTTAATGTGATGTAGGTAATGGTCAAGCGAAGGATGTGACATGCAAATAGTCACTCTTCCGGCACCCTGCGGGAACGCCTCGTGCGACGTGGACTGCGACAGCAAGACACGTTCCGCCTCGCTTGACCCGCCCGTATCCACGCCCGTTCGCAACTGCCGATCGGGCGCCGTTCGATCCGCCTCGCGGTGAACCGAAAGAACGCTCATGACTTCCATCGAGATACTGCCACTGATCGCATTGGTGGCAATGTTCGTCATCGCCACCTTCTTCCCCATCAACATCGGCATACTGGGGTTCATCGGCGCGTTCGTCGTGGGGGCGTTCCTCCTCGGCTACGACGACAAGGAGATCCTCGCCGAGTTCCCCAGTTCGATCGTGCTGACGATCATCGGCGTCACCTACTTCTTCGGCATGGCGAAGAAGAACGGGACCATCGATCTCCTCGTCCACACCTGCATACGCAGCGTCCGCGGTCGAGTGACGATCGTTCCCTGGGTGTTCTTCTTCTGCGCCTCGGTACTCACGGCCTTGGGCACGTTCAGCCCGGCGGCGGTCGCCTTGATCACGCCGGCGGCGATGTCGTTCGCAGCTCGGACCCGGATGAGCCCGCTGGTGATGGGCATCATGACCATCAACGGCGCACATGCCGGAGCATTCTCGCCGATCTCGGTCTCGGGCGTCCTCGTCCGCGACATCGTCGAATCGAGTGGGTTGACGATCGCCCCGTGGACCCTGTTCTTCGCCAGCTACGGCATCAACCTGCTGCTCTCGGTCCTGACCGTGATCGGCTATGCCGTTCTCGCCCGGATGCGGAACCTCGAATTCACGGCTACCGGCTCGAGTGACGACTTCGACTTCGACGGCGGTGAGAGCCCTCGCCGCGCTCCCGTCGCGGGACCTGGCGCGGCCCCGTTCGGCGGCTCGTCCGGGGGAACCGGCACCCAGGTCCTCGTCCGGACCCCACGCACCGAGATCGTCACCGAACCTGCACGACAGCCAGTCACCGCCGTCCAGAAGCTCACCCTCGTCCTGATCGCCGCGGTGCTGGTGCTGGTGCTGCACATGCCGATCAGCTTCGTCGCCATCGCCGCCGGTGCGATCCTCGCCTTCACCGACCTGTCCAAGCAGAGTGAGGCCATCGCCGGTATCAGCTGGTCCACGGTGCTGCTCGTGGCGGGCATGGTCACCTATGTCTCCCTCATGGAGGAGATCGGCACGCTCGACCATCTCGCGCAGATGGCGATCACCATCGGGGCCCCACTGCTGGTCGCCGTCGTGCTCTGCTACGTCATCGGCGTCACCTCGGCGTTCGCCTCGTCGACCGCACTGCTCACCGCTGTCATCCCGCTCGCCCTTCCGCTGCTGCAGACCGGAGCCCTCCCGGTCGTCGGCGTCGTGGCGGCCCTCGCCATCTCGGCCACCGTGGTCGACGTATCTCCCTTCTCGACCAACGGCGCGCTCGTCCTCGCCAACGCCCAGAACATCGAACGCCCCCGGTTCTACCGCCAGCTGCTGCTGAACGCGGGCATCGTGGTCGCGATCGCGCCGATGCTGTGCTGGCTGCTGCTGGTGGCCGTCCCGGCCCTGGCCTGACGCGTCGACGCCACCCCCCGAGGGTTTAGCTCGAGTTAACCCTCATCGAGAAATCCGCCATTGTCCCCCACCCTGATCTCGGTCAGGGTGGGTGGTGGGACACCGCTGGCACCTACGCTCCCTATCCGATCGGAGCCTCCAGCGGTGCCTCACACACTCTTCCAACCCGAAAGGTGGGCCGACCGTGTTCACACTCCGTGGAACCTGGATGCGGGGAGGCACCAGCAAGTGCTGGCTGTTCAACGCCGTGGACGTCGATCCCCTCATTCCCCAGGCAGGTGGGCTGGATGCCATCTTGACCTCCGCGTTCGGCTCCGGCGATCCGCGCCAGCTCGATGGTGTCGGGGGCGGCAGCTCGACCACGTCGAAGGCGGCAATCGTGCGCCGCTCAAGCGAGTCCGGCATCGACGTCGACTACCTGTTCGCCCAGGTCGCGATCGGTGACCGGCGGGTCGAATGGGGCAGCAACTGCGGAAACTGCGCCACCGCGATCGGGCTGTATGCGCTGCAATCCGGCTTCGTTCCGGTCGACTCCGCGGTGACGACCGTGCGAATGCGCAACCAGAACACCGGCGCAATCCTCACTGCCGAGATCGCGACCCCGGGCGGAATGATCCCCACCGAGGGTGACGCGGCCGTGCCAGGCACCAGCGCGCTGGGCGTCCCGGTTGGCCTCACCTTCGCCGGTCTCGCTGCCGATACAGCCACACTGCTGCCCACCGGCTCAGCCGCCGAACAGATTTCGATCGAGAACCACACGTACCGCGCCACGATGGTCGCCGCCGGCGCTCCGGCGGCGTTGTTCGACGCCGCCGACCTCGGACTGACCGGCGCAGAAGACAATCGGACCATCGCCGAACACCTGCCGCTGCTTCTCCGGCTGCGACGGGAATCATCGTTGCGGATGGGACTGAGCAAACCGGGAGACCCGGTCACACACGCGATCCCCAAGGTCGGCGTCGTCGGCCCCCCGGTGGACTACCGCACCAGCACGGGCGTCGACATCGACGAAGACGACTACGACATCTCCGTCCGGATGCTGTCGATGCTTGCCCCGCACCCCGCAATCGGACTGACGTCCGCCGTCGCCGTCGCCGCGGCGTCCACCGTGACCGGTGGCGTCGTCACCCACAACACGCGGGTCCGGTGGCCCGGATCGCTACGGATAGGGACGCCCGCCGGGGTCCTCGACGTCGACCTCACCACCTCGCCCGACGGTATCCTCGAAGCGGTCACCTTGCACCGGGCGGCCCGGCGCATCGCAGTGGCGGAACTCTTCGTCACCGGCCCGGCGCCCGCACTGGTCGGGTTGGCACGGTGAAGGTCCGAATGCCCGAGAACACCACGATCGCACCCCGGACAATCGACGCGCGGATCGCCCGCTCCTGGCTGTTGGTCAACGGCAGCCGGATCGACTTGTTCGACCAGGCCGAACGTTCATGCGCCGATCAGATCGTCCTCGACATCGAGGACGCGGTCGATCCGCAACGGAAGTCCTCGGCACGCGAGGACGTTGCCGTCTGGCTCGAACGCTCCTCGGCCTGGGTCCGGATCAACGACCGGTCCTCGAAGTACTGGAGCGACGACGTCGATCGACTCGCCGGCCTTCCCGGACTGGCGGGCGTAATACTCGCGAAAACCGAATCGGCAGAACATATCACCGAAACGTTCGACCGACTCGGCAGAGACACCCCAGTCATTGCCCTGGTCGAATCCGCCCTCGGCATCGAGCAGGCCGGCGCCATCGCCCGCGCCCGCGGCGTGTTCCGGCTCGCCTTCGGCAGCGGTGACTATCGCCGGGACACCGGCACGAGCGCCGACGACCTCGCCATGGCGTACCCTCGCTCCCGACTGGTGGTCGCCAGCCGGGTCGGCCGGCTGCCCGGACCGATCGACGGCCCCACCGTCAGCAACCGCCACACCGTGTTGCGCGAACAGTCCGCAGTGACCGTCTCCCTCGGCCTTACCGGAAAACTGTGCCTGGACACCGATCAGCTGCAGGTGATCAACGAGGCCATCAGCCCTACACCGTCGGATGTCACCTGGGCGCGGCAGTTCCTGGCCGATTTCGAGACCCGCGGCCGCATCATCCGCGACGGCAGCGACCTACCCCGCCTCGGGCGGGCCGAGCAGATCACCCGCCTCGCCGACGCGTTCGGCATCTGCCGGAACTGACAGGCGTCCTTCCGGGCCCCTATCCGGCCTCGAATCCCTCCTGCAGTAGGCGGGCGGCGGCAGTGCACACCGCGATTCCTTCCTGCGCGGCCGGGCTCAGCCGCCGCTCGGTCAGATGCGCGACCAGGATGCGCCGCTGCGGCGGGCGGGTCGCGAGGGGAATCGACCGGACGTCGGGTCGGAGGTTGAGCACGGCCAGGCGCGGCGCGATGGCCACACCGAGCTCGACGGCCACCATCGCCTGTACCTCACCGTAGTCGTGCGCGAACACACTCGTCCGAGGCATGAAACCACCTTGATTACAGAGCTTTTCGAGTGTCTGGGCAACCGGGTGATCATCGGCGCGTACCACCCACGCCTCGTCGCGCAGTTCGGTGATCCGGATCGAGTCGCGGTCGGCCAGACGGTGCCGTTCCGACACCAGCAACACGGTCGGATCGTTCATCAGGTGGTGGTAGGTCAACGTAGGGTCATCGACTCGGTTCCATTCGTAGTCCCACAGCAACGACAATTCGGTCTCCCGCCGGCGCAGGGCGTCGACCAGTTGCGCGAACCGGCCGCTGACCACCTTCAGATCGACGCCCGGGTGCCGCGTCTTGAACTCCTTGACCACCAGCGGCAGCAGTGACGACCCGGCCGTGGGAAAGGTGCCGATCGCCAGCACACCGGCCCGCAGCCCCTTGATCTCCGCGAGTTCGGCCTCGGCAGCCTCCAGCTCGACCAGGATACGTTCGGTGTGCCGGAGGACCGACCGCCCAGCCTCGGTCAGCACGATGCCTCGCGCGTGCCGCTCCAGAAGCGGCTGCCCCGCCTCCTTCTCCAGCTTCGCGATCTGTTGGGACACAGCCGAAGTGGTATACCCGAGTGCGGACGCCGCCGCGGTGATCGACCCGTGCGCGGCGACCGTGCGCAGTGTGAACATCCTGGCCGTATCCAGCACGCGCCACCCCTGACTTTAGACAAAGTTAACTGCTGTCGATATGCCCGTGATTGTAGTTGAACCGGGGGGATGGCAATCTCGAGGTGGCGGCCCCGGCGCCACGGACTCTTCGGCCGCGCCATGACCCTGCATCACCCGTCGGTCCGCGCTCGTGCACCCCGGCCGCTGTCGAGCGCCGCACCTGTATCGACCTTCCCCACCATCCGAGGACAGCTTATGACTGCACACCCGAGCGACAGTTACTCGACCCACGACCACCCCGGCACGAGCGCAGCCGACAGCCCTCCTCCGACACGTGGCCCGTTGCACGGCCTCCGCGTCCTCGACATCAGTACCGTCTACGCCGCACCGATCACCGCCATGCTCCTCGGTGATTTCGGCGCGGACGTAATCAAGATCGAGCACCCCTCGGGCGATCCCGCCCGCTCACACGGAGCCCGGAAGGACGGCCACGGACTGTGGTGGAAGGTCATCGCCCGTAACAAGAAGTGCATCACTCTCGATCTCAGCACCGACGAAGGCCAGCAGATACTCCGCGACCTCGTGATCGATGCCGACGTGCTGGTGGAGAACTTTCGCCCCGGCGTACTCGAGAAGTGGGGGTTGGGTCCGGACCGACTCCATGCCGTCAATCCGGGACTGGTCCTGCTCCGCGTCACCGGGTTCGGCCAATCCGGACCCTACGCCGAGCGCCGCGCATTCGGCACCCTGGCCGAGGCGATGAGTGGCTTTGCCCACCAAACCGGGACGGAGGACGGCCCACCGACGCTGCCGCCCTTCGGACTCGCCGACGGCGTTGCCGGACTTGCCGGCGCATTCGGCGTGGTGACCGCGCTCCTCCACCGCAACGGCTCGGCCGGCCGCGGACAGGTCATCGACATGTCACTACTCGAACCACTTCTGGGAATTCTCGGCCCCGGGCCCACCGCCTACGACCAACTCGGCACCATCGCCGGCCGCAACGGCAACCGCTCCCCCAATAACGCCCCACGCAACACCTACCTCACCAAGGACGGTCGGTGGGTTGCCGTCTCCGCGAGCGCCACCTCTGTCGCCGCGCGGGTCATGCGCCTGGTGGGCCGACCTGACATCGTCGAGCAATCCTGGTTCGACTCTGCCGGCGAACGCAGCCGCAACGGCGAACTGCTCGACGACGCGGTTGCGAAGTGGATCGCAGACAGACCCCTGCACGAGGTCACGGCCGAGTTCGAACGGGCCGGCGCCGCGCTCGCACCCATCTACGACGTCGCGCAACTCATGAGTGATCCGCAGGTCCTCGCCCGTGACTGCATCACGACCGTCGACGACGAAGACCTCGGCCCGATCAAGATGCAGAACGTCATGCTTCGCATGCTCGGGACTCCGGGTGCGATCAAGTTCCCCGGCCGCCGTCTCGGGCAGGACAACCAGGAGTTCTACCGGGACACCCTCGGCATCGACCAGGAACGAATGACCGAACTCACCGAGAAGGGCGTCCTTTGATGAACCGCAGCTACCTCTTCGCGCCTGGCCACAACCTGAATCTGCTCGGAAAGGTGTTCCACGCCGGCGCCGACGCCGTCATCCTCGATCTCGAGGACGCGGTGCCGCCCTCCGAGAAGCGGAGCGCCAGGGCAAACGTCGCATCCGTCGTCACCACGAGGACCGCGTGGGTGCGGATCAACGCCCCCGGAACCGGACTCGCCGCCGCTGATCTGCATGCCGTCGCTGCATCGGCACACGGCATCCGCATCCCCAAGGTCGAAACACTCGACGACGTTCACTGGGTCGCAGCCCGGGCCCCGGGAAAGCCCCTGATCTGCGCCATCGAAACCGCGAAAGGGGTCGCCAATGCCTTCGATATCGCTGATCACCCGGCAGTAACGCATCTCGCCCTCGGTGGTATCGACCTGCAGAAAGACCTCGGCACGGGAGACGGGGACATACCGATGCAGTACGTGCGATCCCACCTCGTCGTCGCCGCGCGCGCCGCCGGCATCGCCCCACCGATCGACAGCGTCTACCCCCACCTCAATGACAATGACGGACTCATCCGGCAGGCCGCCCACAGTCGCAGCCTCGGCCTGTTCGGCAAGTCCGCAATTCACCCCGCTCAGCTGACGGCCATCCATGCCACCTTCACCTCGGGACAGGACGACATCGACTGGGCCCGCGAAGTGGTCGACGCATTCGAGAAGGCCGGCGGAGCTGCGGTCCGGCTACCCGGAGGTGAATTCGTGGATCTCCCCGTCGCAGAGCGGGCACGAAAGATCTTGGACGCCGCGCGAACGTGATGCCGTCATGCTCCGCGCCGTGTACACCTGTAGTGCACGAACGCGTGCCGCCTGCCATGAGCAGATCCTTCGGCCGACGCGTCGAACTTCCCGACCGTCTCGCGCACGAAGCCTGAGCCTCGCTGTCCAAGGTGGCGCCGGTCTGGGCGTACAGGTGGACCTCGCGCTGGCGTGGAATTGCTCGGCTCCGCCCCGGCGCTGTGCATGGTGCTGGTCGGGGCGGTGCTCGACGCGGGCCGTCACGCTCGGCATCGTCATCGCCATGTGGCGAAAACGATCGAACTTCAGCGGTCCGGGATTCTTCGGTTACTGCGTCGCCGTCGCAATCGGCCCCGGCGCGCTGCTGTTCGCGATCTGACCCGTCATCGTGGCTTACCCTCGGAGGTTCGATGCGCCCCGCACATCTGTGCATCCGCTTTGGGCTCGACGCCGCCCATCGGCCCCGGCTTCGACGGCCTGGCGCTGACGATCTTCGTCGTCGTCGGCACTGCGGACTGATCGCACCGATTCTCGCCGTGGTGGGCGACCGGGGAGCGCCGACCTTCGACAAGCACTCCGCCTGGATGCTCGCCTCCGGACTGACCGCACACACTCTCGCAGGAGCAGACCTGACACTGACGCTCTGAGATACCGACCCCGCCGACGAGAACCGAATCGTCCCGACCGAATCGCACGCGAGCTCGGTCGGGGCGCAGGCGTCTCAACCCCATTCTCGAAAGAGAATCCCGGGTGACCTGCAAGCGAATGCGCTACAGTTCCCGGGCCAACTGATACCGGGGGGATTCATGGCCGAGGGACTCCGTTTGGACCCGCAAAAGATTGACGAGATCGTCGCCATCTGCGACACCATGCTCGAGACGCTGCGGATAGCCACCGACAAGGCGAAGGCGTTGACCGACGCACCATGCTTCGGAGGGTTCGGGTCTGCCGAGGATCTACGCGCCGGGTTTGTACGCAAAGCTCGGGGCACTCCCGAATCACTCTACGAACGTCTCGAACAATTCGAGGCGGTGCTGAGCCAGATGCGGGAGACATTTGCCGCCGGCGGTGACAAATTCCTCGATGCGGAGCACAACTGGACTCAACGCCTGAACGCGGCGGACTCGGACGACCAGTGAACGGGCGCCGCGTCATGATCGCTGTAAGTGTGCTCCTCGCGCTCGGCATGCTTAACGGCTGCGCATCGCCGGCTTCCACTGCAGTCGCTACGAACGACTCTCTGGACCCACCGACCACGACAACCACGGTGCCACGCTTAGTGGACGAGTCCGATCGCCCCCACGTCGCCTTCGACCCCTGCCTCGACATCCCGGACCATGTGCTCAAGGCAGCCGGATACGACCCGACATCCGAAGACAATGCAGATTTCGCTGCCACTCACTTCACGATGCTGGGCTGCTCCTACAAGGGCAACGTGACGATGCCCGGCGTGGCCGCCTACCGGCTGACAGTGCTGTCGGCCAATTTCGACTGGTCGACAGAACTTCGAAAGGTTGCCGACAATGACGACGACATCACTCATATCGAGATAGCCGGTCAGCGCGCAATACTGAAAACCAATCCGTCGCTACCTGAGAGTTGCGGGGTGAGCGTAGAAGCGTTCTACGGGGTGCTCATCTTCAGCTCCGTTGTATTCGGGAAGGGCGGCACCCGCGTACCGGAAGAGCAATGGTGCACTGGCCTCGTCGACACCGCCGAGCGCATCGTCGCCGTCCTCGACGACTTCGAGTCGCGCACCCGCTGACCCAACATCCCGTCTGGATTCGCCCCCGGAAGCTGACCTCGAACCCGCCCGAGTTCGCCGGACCACACCCGCGACGCTGTCGCCCCCATGTGTCAGCATGGTCGAACCCGAAAACGGAGGGAGCGTCGTGTCCACCGCCGACCTGCACCGTCTGACGCGTCTGCGTCAGGAGCACCCGGCGTGGGCGCTGCTGCGGTCGGACAATGCGGCTGCGGTGCTGGCGCTGCTGGGCCGGCATTTCGACCGCGGCACACGTCGGCTGCCGGCCCCGGAGCTGTTCGCCCGCCTCGATGCGGACCTGCAGGAACTGCGCGACGAGGGATTCGAGTTGCCGCGCACCGGTCAGGCCTATTGCGCGGACTGGGTGCGCGCGGGTTACCTGCTGCGCCGCGCGAGCGCCGACGCTCGCGAGGAAACCCTCGAGCCGACGGAGGCGACGTTCGCCGCGCTCACGTTCGTCGAGGGACTGACGACGGCCACCAGCTCGGTCACCGAGTCGCGGCTGACCACCCTGTCGAGCCAGCTCCAGGCACTGGCGCGGGACTCGGACCCGCGCAGCGAGAGCCGTCTGGCGGCGTTGCGGGCCGAGCGCGACGAGTTGGACCGGCAGATCGCCGCCGTCGAATCCGGTGACTTTCCCGTACTCGACGGGAACCGCGCGGTGGAACGGTCCGCGGAGATCCTGGCACTGGCGGGGGAGATCCCGGGCGACTTCGCGCGGGTGCGCGCCGAGTTGGAGGCGCTCAACCGGGAGTTGCGGGCCCGGATCCTCGACGACGAGGGCGACCGCGGCGACACCCTCGGCGAAGTGTTCCGCGGGGTCGATCTGATCGGCAGCTCCGACGCCGGCCGCAGCTTCGCCGGCTTCTACGACATGATCATCGACCCGGAGCGGTCGTCGCAGCTCGACGACTGGATCGAGGCGGTGCTGCAACGCCCGTTCGCGCAGCAGCTCACCACCGAACAGCGACGACGCTTCCGCACCCTGCTCACCGAGATGGAGGACGCCGGCGGCGAGGTGCACGCGACGATGACCTCGCTGTCGCGTTCGCTGCGCCACTTCGTGCAGTCCCGCCACTACGAGGAGCACCGGCGTCTGCAGCGGCTGTTGCGCTCGGCCCAGCAGCAGGCCCTGCAGGTGGCGCAGCGCCGCAAACCGTACGACCTGCTGGACCTCGAGCTGGTGCGGGTCGGCATGAGCATCGATTCGGTGGCGGCGCTGCGGCTGCACAACCCGGCCGACGACCTGGTGGCCGAGCCGGTAGTGACGCAACCGGTCGGCGAGGTCGATCTCGCGGAGCTGCGCCGCATCGTCCGCGAATCGGAGATCGACATGGACGAGCTGGCGGGCAACGTCGCCGCCACGCTGCGTTTCCGCGGCAGCGCCACGATCGGCGACGTGTTGCGCGATCATCCCGCCACGCAGGGACTGGCCAGCGCGGTGGGTCTGCTGGTGCTCGCCGCGGAGCACGGTCACCGCGTCGACGGCACAGAGGAGATCGCGTGGACGTCCCCGTCGGGCGCGACCCGCGTGGCGACGGTGGGCCGGCACCTGTTCGACCCGACCGACAGCGAGTTCACCGCCCGCATCACCGAGGACGCGTCATGACCGAATCGACCACACGCACGGGCGACACCGGCGAACTCGACCTCGACACCCGCCGGGCGCTGGTGCAGCTGCTCAAGGGACCGCTCGTCACCGCCGACAAGCACCCGGAGGTGTGGCGGACGGTGATCCGCGACGAGCGGGTGCTGCGGTCCCGGCTCGCGGACGTGTTCCTCGATCTCGTCGTCGACGAGGACGATCAGCTCGCGTTCACCCGCCCCGCCGACACGGGCGACCACAAGGCCCCGACGGTGCTGCGCACCGAGCGGCTCACGTTCATGGACACCGTGATGCTGCTGGCGTTGCGGCACCGGCTGCTGCGCGCCCAGCCGGGCGAGCGGGTGATCGTGGACTTCGACGAGGTGGCCGGGCAGCTGGAGATGTACCGCGCGGCGACGAGCACCGACCCGGCCGGCTTCCGCAAACGGGTCAACGCGTCGTGGGAGAAGCTGAAGAAGTACACGCTGTTGGCGTCCACGTCCACGGAGGGCCGGATGGAGGTTTCGCCGGTGTTGCGGCAGTTGTTCGATGCCGATCAGGTCGCCGCCGTCGAGGCCGAGTTCCGGCGCATCGTCGAGGAGGACGCGCCGTGAGCGCCGCACCCGTCCACCCCGGCCAGTTCCGGCTCGCGCGGGTGCAGGTGGTCAACTGGGGCACCTTGCACGGGCATCACGACATTCCCGTGGCCCGCAAGGGTTTTCTCATCACCGGGGCGTCCGGATCGGGCAAGTCGACGCTCATCGATGCGATCTCGACGGTGCTCATGCCGGGGGGCAGCGTGCGGTTCAACGCGGCCGCGCAGGAGTCGGCGGCCGGGTCGGGCCGCAACTTCGTCAGCTACATGCGCGGCGCGTGGCGGCGCGAGGCCGACGCCGACACCGACGCGCTCACCGCCTCGTATCTGCGCACCGGCGCCACGTGGAGCGCGGTCGCACTGACGTACGACGCCGCCGACGGCACGGCCCCGGTGACCCTGGTCAAGCTCATGCACCTGCGCCGGGGCGCCAACGCCAACAACGAGATCTCGCACCTGCACCTGATCCTCGACACCGACGAGGAGCTGACCGCCCTCGAACCGTTCGTCGCGCGGGGCATCGACACACGGGGCATCCGCAAACGCTGGCCCGATGCGGTCGTGAACCCGAGCTACGCGCCGTTCGCCCGCGCGTTCCGGTCCAAGCTCGGCATCTCGTCGGAGGCCGCGCAGCGGCTGCTGCACCGCACGCTGTCCGCGAAGAGCCTGAACAGCCTCGACCAGCTGCTGCGCGACTACATGCTCGACGAGCCGCCCACGTTCGCGATGGCCGAGCGGGCCACCACCCAGTTCCGCGAGCTGCGCGAGGCGCACCGCGTCGTCGTCGACGCCCGACGTCAGGTCGAGACGCTCGAGCCGCTCGTCGCGCTGGCCGACGTCCGTCGCACCGGGCTCCAGGCCCAGCGCGACCTGCAGGACGAGACCGATCACCTCGACGCGGTGCACGCCCGGATGACGGTGGACCTGCTCAGCGACCGGCTGGACGAGACGCGGGCACAGACCGGTTTGCTCCAGGCCGCCGCGGACAAGACCGCCGACGAGGCCGACCGCGCCGGCGAACGCACCCTCGATCTGCGAGTGCTCGCCGAGAGTGCCGGCGACGGCCGGCTCGCTACCCTCCGCGTGCACAAGGAGACCGCCGAGACCGCACTCGAACGAATCACCCAGCAGCGCAGACGGTTCGACCTCGCCCTCGCCCAATGGGAGGCAGAAGCACCGGCCACCGCGGACGATTTCGCGCACCTGCAGGCCCAGCTCGAGCGGGAACTGCGCGAGCTCGACGCGACCGCCGACACGCGCAGGGCCGAACTGTACGAGGTGGCCGGTGCGCTCGCCGAAAACCGGAAGACGATCCGCGCGCTGATCGCCGACCGGGAGGTCCTGGCCCGGCGCCGCTCCAATCTCGATCCCGACCTGCTGCGCGCCCGGGAACTGGTGTGCTCGGCGGCCGGGCTCGGGGAGGACGCCCTGCACTTCGCGGGCGAGCTGATCGCGGTGCGTGCCGAGCACGCCGAGTGGACGGGTCCGATCGAACGGGTCCTGGGCGGATTCGGGCGCACCCTGCTGGTGCCCGACGAGCTGTATCCGCGGGTGGCCGCCGCCGTCGACACTCACCATCTCGGTGCACGCCTCGTATACCGGCGGGTCCGTACCGGCGTCGGCGCGCCGGACGCACCCACGACGGGCGACGGCTCGCTCGTCCGCAAGCTCGAGGTGCGCCCCGGCCCGCTCGCCGCGTGGCTGCACCACCACCTGGCGGACCGCTTCGACTACGCGTGCGTCGACACCGCCGACGACCTGCGCCGCGTCCCGCGGGGCGTCACCCGGGCCGGGCAGGTCAAGCACGGCGGCGACCGGCACGAGAAGGACGACCGGCGTCGCATCGACGACCGCAGCCGCTGGGTCCTCGGCTTCGACAACGAGGCCAAGCTCGCCGACCTGCGTCGGCGCATCGGCGACGCCGAGACCGATGTCGACGCGCTGCAGCGGAGGCAGGAGGCTCTCGAACGCGCCGAGTCCGCGATCCAACAGCGCCGGCAGGCCGCCGCAGTGATCCGCGAGTCCGCGTGGGCCGACGTCGACGTCGCGGCGGCGGGGAACGCGGTGGACGCGATCGAGGAGCGGCTGCGCGAGTGGATGCAGGGAAACTCCGAGTACGCCACGCTCACCGCGGATCTGGCTCGCGCCGAAAGCGAGGAACGCGCCGCCCGACAGGCGCACACCGCGGCGCTCGCCAAGCTCGAACAGCACCGGGACGAGCTGACCCGGGTGCAGGCGCGGCTCGACGAGGCACAAGCCCACGCCGGCACGGCGGTGCCCGAGCCGATCGCCGCGCGCATCCGGGCCCGGTTCGCCGCGGCGGTCCGCCGCGTCACCGTCGACAACATCGACCGGGCCCTGAGCACGGTGGGTCGCGCGACCAACGAGGAGACGCGGGCCGCGCAGCGCGACACTGCGGACGCCGAGCGCCGCATCACCGCCATCCTCACCGGCTACCTCGCCGAGTGGGAGGCGCGACGCGCCGAGATGCGGTCCGAGGCCGAGTACGTCGACGACGCCCTCGCGGTGCTGGGCCGGCTGCGCAGCGACGGCCTGCCTGCCTACGAGGACGAGTTCTTCCGGCTGCTGCGCGAGCAGTCGCACCGCAACATCGGGGAGCTGGCGCGCGCGATCCGTAAGGCTCCGGGCGAGATCCGCTCACGTATCGAGCCGGTGAACGAATCGCTGCGCCGCTCGCCGTTCGACACCGACCGGATCCTGCGCATCGATGTGAAGGACCGGCGCTCCCCCGCCGCGTCGGAGTTCCTGGCGGAGCTGCTGCAGATCACGAGCGGCGCGTGGAAGGAGGAGGACCGGGCCGCGGCGGAGCGGCGGTTCGACCAGATGGCGGCGGTGCTCGAACGGCTCGACTCCGGCGAGCCCGCCGACCTGCGGTGGAAGCGCCTCGTGCTCGACACCCGCCTGCACGTCGGATTCATCGGCGTCGAGGTCGACCCGGAGGGCCACGACGCCAACTATCACGACTCGAGCTCCGGCCTGTCGGGCGGGCAGGCGCAGAAGCTGGTGTTCTTCTGCCTCGCGGCCGCGCTGCGCTATCAGCTGGCCGCCGCCGGCGAGGAGTTGCCGCGCTACGGCACAGTGATCCTCGACGAGGCGTTCGACCGCGCCGACCCCGCGTACACCAGGCGGGCACTGGACGTGTTCACCCAGTTCGGGTTCCACATGGTGCTCGCCACCCCGCTCAAGCTGCTGCAGACCCTCGACGACTACATCGACGGCGTGGCCGCGGTGAGCATCCGCGACAAGCGCTACTCGCAGATCGCCCTGCTGCCGATCCGCGAGGACGGCACGTGAGCGCACTGTGCGTGCCGCCGTCCGCGGTCGCCGGCAAGGCCCAGGCCGCGTACCGCAGCCGCCGCGCCCGATGGATCACCGATCCCACTGCGGCCGAATCGGATTCGCTGACGATTGCGCTGCATCCACCGTCCGAACGGCGGGTCGCGCAGAATCCAGACGCCGTCGTGGCGTGGGTGCGGGCCTGGCACGGTTACCGGGGCGGCGGCCGGGTCGAGTGGGAGACGCGACGCTGGCCGAGCTTCGGCACGCAGGAAGTGCCGGTGCGCCTGGTGCTTTCGGGCGCGACCGAGATCGCCGCCGCGGCCGCACGCGCAGCCGAGTGGCGCACCCTCACCGCACGGCAGGCGTGCCTGCTCGACGGACTCGGCCCTGGCACGGCGACGCTCTCGAGCGCGATCGCCGCGACGCACACTCGCTGGCTGGAGCTGGACGAGCCGGACTTCGGACGGCTCGTCGCGGCCGTGCGGTGGCTGGCCGAGCATCCGTCGTCGGGGCTTTTCATCCGCCAGCTGCCGGTGCCCGGCGTCGACACCAAATGGGTGTCGCGGCACCGCGCCCTCGTCGAGACGCTACTCGAGGGGGTGCGCGGCGACCGCGACCTGGGGGTGCGGTCGCTGCCGCGGATGTGCGAGGTGGCCGTGTGCGACCGGACGCTGCTGGCGGCGGCGCCCCGGATCTTCGCGACGTCGCTCGACGAGCTGGCGGCACTGCCGGTGACACCGGCCCGCACCCTGATCCTGGAGAACAAGGAGGGCCTGCACGCGCTGCCGCAGCTGCCGGCGACGGTGGCCGTGCACGGCGGCGGCTACGCGGTACACGAACTCGCGGACGTGCCGTGGCTCGCTGCCTCCGACGTCGTGTACTGGGGCGACCTGGACACGCACGGCTTCGCGATCCTCGACCGGCTCCGCGGCCGTCTCCCGCACGTGCGCAGCCTGCTCATGGACCGCGGCACCGTCGAGCGGTGGCGCAGACTCGCCGTGCCCGAGGCGTCCCCCGCCCCGCACGTGCCCGCGCACCTGACCGGACCGGAACGCGACGCCCTCGACGCCGTGCGCGCCGGAGGGCTGCGACTCGAGCAGGAGCGAATCCCGTGGCCGTACGTTGTCGAACAGCTTGCACGAATGTCCGAGGCACAACCCTGACCAACGGCGGCCAGACGGCGACCGAATGTCACAGTCATGCGATCCAATCGACCCGCTGTGACATTCGGTCCGCGGGTCGTCACGCAACGATCACGTCCGCAGCATCGAATCGACACAAAGCCGACAAAGCGCCGCCTCCCCGGCTACAGGTTCTCCCCTGCAGTCTTCAGTTGCACCTTCAGTCGCATCGGCCACTAGAATCAATCTTCTCATTCCCGAGTTCTCGCCCGGGAAATCCCTTCACAGGAAAGGAGCATCCGACGCACACGCCGGCCCCCCACACCGTTCATCTCGTCTCCCTGCCCCACAGCGTCGGAGATGCTCCCCCGCTCGCGTCCGAGCGGCCCCGGCTGCACGGCCACCCGCACATCGTGTGGTTCCGGGACCGCTACGCGATTCCCATCTCGACCACCACGCCGCATCAGGCGATGCTCGAGGATCTGCAGTTCGTGCGCCGGGTCCTCGACGATGCCGGCATCGACTTTCTGCTGGTCCGCGGCGACGGCGCGCGCCCGGTGCTGGCGGTGAACTGGGCCGACCGCAAACAGCTACGCGCCGCCCTGGTTGCGGCGTGCGCGGAGGAGCCGTTCTACTCCAAGACCGTCGGCGCGAAACGGCACCGTCCGGTGCTCGTCGCGGACGGCCGCCTTTCCCACAGTTCCAAGGCACGGATCTTCCGGCTGTTCCGGCCGCGCGTCGAGCTCTCCAGCGGGCTGCGGTACGGGGCGTCCAACGGGGTGCAGATCGAGCTGTGGTCGCACGCCGACGACGAGATCGTCCTGCCCAGGGAGAACGCCCTGACCCGCCGCAGCGTGCTGCGTGAGGAGGTCACACGCGGCACCGTGGAGCGGTACGGGCAGACGTGGCCGACGATCGAGGGGATGTTCGCGACGCACCCGTCGGACGTCCCGTTCGAAATCGATCTGGTGTTCTCGTGGGTCGACGGCTCCTGCAAGAAGTGGCAGGCCGAGCGCGCCAAGCGCATGGCGAACTACGTGGTCGGCGAGGGCGACGACTCTGCCGCCCGCTACCGGCAGATCAACGAGCTCAAGTACGCGCTGCGCTCCGTACATATGTATGCACCGTGGATCCGGCGGATCTTCGTCGCGACCGACTCTGACCGACCGGACTGGCTGGCCGACGACGGGCAGGTCACGTTCGTGCGCAGCGAGGAGTTCTTCGCCGACCCGTCGGTGCTGCCCACGCACAATTCGCAGGCCGTCGAGTGCCAGCTGCACCACATCCCGGGTCTGTCCGAGCACTTCCTGTACTCGAACGACGACATGTTCTTCGGCCGCCCGGTGGACCCGCAGATGTTCTTCTCCGCCGGTGGGGTCACGAAGTTCATCGAGGCGGACACCCGTATCGGGTTGGGCCGGAACCACAAGAGGCGCAGTGGTTTCGAGAACGCGGCCCGGGTCAATCGCCGGCTGCTCGAGGAGCGGTTCGGGGTGACGATCACCCGGCACCTCGAACACACGCCGGTGCCGCTGCGCAAGAGCGTCATGGCGGAGATGGAGCGGGAGTTCGCGGACGAGTTCGCGGCGACGGCGGCGAGCACGTTCCGGGCCGCCGAGAACATTTCGGTGACCAACTCCTTCTACCACCACTACGCGTTGATGACCGGTCGGGCGGTGCAGCAGACGACGGCCCGCATGCGGTACGTCGACACGACGATGAAGGCGGGGCTGCGCGAGCTGGACACGCTGCTGGCGGGGCGGAAGATGGACTTCTTCTGTCTCAACGACGGCAGCGTGCCCGAGGTGGACCTCGAGCTGCGCACAGCCAAGGTCACCCAATTCCTGGAGCGGTACTACCCGATCCCGGCACCGTGGGAGACGGACTACCCGGGACGGTCCTGACCCGCACCGCGTAGCACCCGGCCGGGCCGCTTCTCGCGGGGCGGCCGGGTGGAACGCGCATCCGGTCACCGCCCGTTCGACAGGGTGGGAAAGGTCCAGCGTCCGTCGAGGACTTCCGGGCGCGGCCGGTACAGGCGGACGAGGTAGTTCCACCCCTCGGTGACGGGCAGGCAGTTGGCGCCGGACGCATCGCCGAACCGGATGGTGATCGAGCCGTCCGCGTCGGGCACACCCGTGATGTTGTTGACGCTGTAGGCATTCTGTTCGTTCGGTTCGAAGAAGCCCTGCGCGTTGTAGACGGAGACGGACCAGAATCCGTCGACGGGCACATCGCGGACGGTCAGCTCGTACTCGCCGACCGGCAGTCCCGGATCGACGCCGATGTAGGCGGCCTCCGTGGTCGGTAGGCCACCCCAGCCGGCGGCCGTGCCGATCAGGTGCCGGACCGGGTCGACCTCACCCCGGGCACCGAACATCCGGTCGAAGCCGGTCAGTCCTCGTGCCAGCGCCAGGAGCGCGTCCCGCGTCGCGTCGAGGCTCGCCCGGTCGTAGTCGGGCGCCGTGAACGGCGTCGACGAGCCGGCGTCGAGTCGGAATCGGTCCTGGAGCGCGGCTACGGCCTGCACGTCGTCCGGATCGGAGGGATCGACGAGGATCCGCACCGCGATCCCGACGTAGGGGGTCGGGAACTCGTCGGCGGTGAGCCGGTGTTCTCCCGGCTCGTGGAGGATCCGGTCGACGTGGTGGTCCTGGTCGACGACCATCGCCGACACGTACCGGCGCCCGCTCTCGGGGATGGTGAGCGTCGCGCCCTGGGAGACGTCGACGACCGCGAAGCTGTAGAGGGTGTCGCGGTTCATCCGGATCACCGTCTGGTGCTCGACGGTGGCGGGCTCCCGGTTGTGGCTCAGCGTGTTGACGCCCCCGGCGTCCCGCTGGAGATCGAGGAGCATCCGGTCGGTCTCTGCTCGAACGAAGTTGTCGACATTCACCGGGATCGATGTCATGCGCGGAGCCTAGACGACGCACACCCCGCGCGCTGTCCGATTCGTCCGTCTCCTAGACGCGGACGGTGACGTCGGGGTTCTCCGGAATGCGGATCCCGGCCTCGGCGAGGCGCTGCGCGGCGTCCTCCGCGGTGGACGGCCGCCCGGCGGTGGCGTAGCTGCCGGTCGGCACCACCGAGTGCACGATGGTGTCCGGGTAGACGTGCACGAGGTTGAAGCCCTGGGCGCCGTCGTGACCGCGCTGGCACCCGGCCGGAACGTTGAGGTCCTGGGTGTAGCAGGTCGACGAGGCCACCGAGACGGGGATGCCCGCGAAGGTCGCGGTCGTGGTGTAGTGCAGGTGCCCGGCGAGGATGGTGCGCACGTCGGTGTCGCGCAGCACCTCGGCGAGGCCGGCCTGGTCGCGCAGTTCGACGAGCACGGCCTGGTCGAACACACTGGGCACCGGCGGGTGGTGCATGGCGAGGATGGTGCCGAAGGGCGCCGACGTCTCGAGTTCTCGTGCCAGCCACCTCAGCTGTTCCGGCGAGACCTCGCCGTGGTGGAAGCCGGGCACCGAGGTGTCGAGGGTGATGATGCGCAGGCCGTTGATGCGGTAGACGCGGTCGACGGGCCCGGTGGACGGCGCCTGGTCGAGCAACAGCTCCCGGAAGGCGGCGCGGTCGTCGTGGTTCCCCATGGCCCACACGATCTGCGCGCCGAGCGCCTCCGCGACGGGCTCGACGAGGCCGCGCAGCTTCGAATACGCGTCGGGCTGGCCGCGGTCGGCGAGGTCACCCGTGAACACGAGCGCATCGGGTTGCACCCCGGAGGCGCGGATGTCGGCGAGGATCTGCTGTACCCGGGCGTCGGCGTCGACCGTGCCGTAGAGCAGTTCGTCGCCGCCGACGAGGTGGGTGTCGGTGATGTGCAGCAGGGTGTGCGACGGCCTCGGGTATTCGGCTATTCGCTCGGCCCCACGAGGGCTGCCCATGATGTCTCGCTTCCGTTCGCCGACGTGCTCAGGGGCACACGTCGAGTATGACGATAGTCGAACGGGTCGAGGTTGACCTCGGACACCCCGGAGTCGACGCCTCGGCGAACGGGACGCGAACGTCGGGTGCCGTCAAGCCAGGTGCATCCCCAGCGGCGTCGATTCGGGCTGGTCGAGGCGCCAGAACGTGTCGCCGTCGCAGGTCTCGGTGTCGCCGCTGAGGTAGCTGGCGATGGCGATCGCGGCGGTCGTCGGGTCGGGAAACCGTCGGCCTTCCATCGGACCGGCGGTGATCTCGAGGGCGCGGGTGACCGGGTCGAACCGTCCCTTGACGCGGTAGCCGTCCCGGTCGGCGACCACCGGCAGCCGCAGGTCCTCGGCGACCTCGGGTTCGGCCGACTCGCGCGCCTTGCCGGCGTTCGCCTTGCGTGCGCGGTTGCGGGCACGCCGCTCCTGCTCGGCCTCTGCCGCGTCGTCGTCGGTGTAGCGGGTGGTGTCCTTGGCGGGTGTCAGACCGAGCAGGTCCCAGCGGTCCTTGCCGTGGGCGACGCTGCTCAGGGGGACGGCATGGCTCCCGGTGCGCGTCCGGCCGGGGCCGTCGGCCATCCACAGGTCGACCTCGGCGGCGATGCCCGCCGCGACCTCGTCGGAGGGCAGCACGAAGTACTCGGCCGGGTCGCTGCCCAGGTCGACGAACACCCAGAACTGCGAGCCGGTGTCGTCGGTGTCGGGCAGGGCGTCCTGCCGTCGCGCCTGCCAGTCCCCGTCGATCTTGGTGCGGACACGCACGATGCAGCTGTCCCCTTCGACGCCCCACACCTGGACGGGGTTGCGCGGCAGGTGCTCGAGCCGCTCGGCGCGGCCCCCGCGCTGGATGACCTCGGAGATGAAGGCTTGGATGCCTCGACCGGCAGTGTCGTGCACTCGACTGCGTCCATTTCTGTGCTTGCGCCCCGCGCGCGTCGGTGAGCTGTGTTGCGACGGGTCCACGCGGCACGACTCGGGTTTCTGCACCCACAGTACGGGTAGGGGTTCGGCGGCCTCGGGACGCGTCGGCCTCCGGTGGGTCGAGCCGGGTGCCGCGGCGACCCTCGCGCCGCACCGGCGAAGAGTAATTTTGCCGACATGAGCACCTCGTGGCAGGACCCGAAGGCCGTGAACCTGATGCTCGACGACTGCGACACCTGGGCGGTGGTCGGGCTCTCCGGCAACCCGGACCGCACCGCGTACCGGATCGCGCGGCTGCTCCAGGAGCGCGGTAAACGGATCGTCCCCATTCATCCGAAGGCGCCGACGGTTCTCGGCGAGCAGGGCTACGCGACACTCGCGGACGTGCCGTTCCAGGTCGAGGTGGTCGATGTGTTCCGCCGGTCGGAGTCGGCGGGCGAGTTCGCCGACCAGGCCGTCGCAGTCGGCGCGAAGGCCGTGTGGTTCCAGCTCGGGGTGATCGACGAGGACGCGTTCGCGCGCACCACCGAGGCCGGGGTGGCGATGGTGATGGACACGTGCCCGGCGATCGAGTGGAACAAGCGGGGCTGACTGCTGCCCGAAGGTGCGGTGCATCCTTTGGGCTGCCCTGGCCGCCCAAAAGACGCACCGGTGCGGCGGTGGTCAGGGCGACCTGCCGGCGAGCGCCGTCGCGACGGCACCGCCGAGCGCGACGTTGCCGCGGTACACCTCGACGTTGACGTCGAGGCTGCGGCCGCCGGTGGCGCGGTGGAAGTGGTCGAGCAGGAACGGCGTGGTGTCCTTGCCGACGACTCCGGCCGCTGCGGCACGCTCCTCGGCCTCGTGCAGCACCCGCGCGTGCAGGCCGGGGTCGAGCTGGGCGCCCTCCGAGACCGGATTCGCAAGGAGGATGCCGGCTTTCAACCCGAGCGCGTCCCGGGCCCGGACCAGGTCGGCGACTTCGGCCGGCGAGTCCACGGAATGCTCGAGGGGGCAGCTGCTGTCGCGGATGTAGAAGCCGGGGAAGGTTCGGGTGCGGTAGCCGACGACGGGGATGCTGAGGGTTTCGAGCCGTTCGAGCGTGGCCGGGATGTCGAGGATGGACTTGACGCCGGCGCTGACGACGAGGATCGGGACGGTGGACAGGGCAACCAGGTCGGCGGATTCGTCGAAGGTGCTCTGTGCGCCGCGGTGCACGCCACCCAGCCCGCCCGTCGCGAAGATCTCGACCCCGGCGCGGTGCGCGAGCAGGGCCGTCGCGGCGACTGTGGTGCCGCCGGACAGTCGTCGCGCGACGGCGATCGGCAGGTCGCGCACGCTCAGCTTCGTCACGGTCTGTGCCGTCGCGAGTTCGGTGATCTCGTCGGTGGACAGTCCGACCGTGGGTACACCGCGGAACACACCGATGGTGGCGGGGACGACGTCCGCCTTCCGCAACCGCGCCTCCGCCTCGAGCGCCACCTCGAGGTTGCGCGGGCGCGGCAGACCGTGGGTGAAGATCGTCGATTCCAGGGCCACCACCGGGCGGCGGGCCGCGACGGCGTCGCGCACCTCGTCGGATATCCGGATCACCGGGTCCATGCGGCTCCTCTCGTCGCCTGCAGCGTACCGGCGCGGGTCCGGTCGTCTCAGAGCAGTTCGCCGAGTCCGCACACCGGCAGGTGAATCCAGCCCTCCCTCACCGCGGCGGCGTGCTGCGTCGCATCGGGCCGGGCGGTTCTGCCGAGGGCTGCCGCTCGGGCGACGAGGCCGGCGACGACCGCATCGAACGCGTCGTCGGAGTCGACGCACAGGTCCCGGAAGCCGCCGAGCGTCAGTCCCGGCAGGGCCTCTTCCAGCGCGACCACCGAGGCGGCCCGCACCTCGCGGTTCTTCGCACTCTTGTACCCCTTGAACGGAAGCCCCCAGATCTGCAGCGCCGCAGCGGGATACGCCTCGACGACCGCGCCGTCGACGCGGTCGACATCCACTCCCCCGGCGTCGAGTTCCGCGAGCAGGCCGGCGCACCGGAGCGCCACGTGGGCGATGAGATCCGCGGACACGCTCAGCGGGACGATCCCGGTCCGGGCATGCACCACGCGGTCGGTCGACCGTCGCACCAGCGGCAGCCGTCCGGGCCGGCTGCTCAGGGCGCGTTCGCGCGAGTACTCGAGGCGGTGGTGCGCGCCGACGAACTCGACGAACGCGTCCGGCCAGCCGAAGGGCGCGTCGATCCCGCTGCGGTCCGCCGTGGCGATCGCGGCCACGATCTCCGGGTCGGTCGCACCGAGCCGCAACTCCTGCACCGTCGCGGTGCCGTGCTCCCACGCGAGGGTGGCGACCGCCGTCTTCGCCGGCTCGGCCGCGAGGTCGACCCCTACCGTCTTCACGAACGTCACGGTATCCGCTGCCCGTCCCCGGAGCTTGCACCCGTACTGCGCACCTTGCATCCCCTCCGTCCCGCCACAACGGGTGCAAGCACGCCACAAGGAGTGCAAGCTCCGGCACATCGTCCGGCGGGCAGACAGCCGTGGACTACGTCCCGCATCCGTGCCACGGTGGAGGCGGATATCTCTTCCAGGAGGTGCAACACCATGGAGCACACCCAGCAGAACAGCGCCGCCCAGGAATGCCCGGACTGCCATGCGCTCGCCGCGGACCTCGCGGCGCACAAGCAATGGCACTCCCGGGTCGTTCACGACCTGGCCCTCGCCGTCGAGAAGGAAGTCGATCGACGGACCCGGACACCCTGACCGGGACCGCTCCCCTGCCCGGTTGCGTCAGCGGAAGGCGTCGCCCTTCGTCGTGAGCGCCCTGACCCGTTCGACGATCCTGTCCTGCAACTTCTTCGGCGTGCGCCAGCGCATGGCGAGGCGGTCGTAGTCCATCGCGTGCTCGGCGACGATGTCCTTGAGCTGCTCGACGTCGAGGGGCGCGAGCTTCTCGCGCAGGCCGGTCTCGCCGCCGTCGCGGAACGCGGCGAACGGATCGAAGGGCCCCGGGGCGCGTTTGCCGCGCCGCGCGGCGGGGGTCTTCCGCGGTGCCGGGGCCGCGGGCGTCGGCGTCTCTCCCGTCGCGGCGAGCGCCGAGGCGAGAGCATGCGCGAACCGCGGGGTGCGGGCGGCCTCGTCGGCGATCACCTGCACCAGCCGCACCAGGGCGGTCGCGGCGGCGGGGCTCGAGTCCTGCAGTCGCAGCAGCGCGGCGCTCGCCTCCCCGATCTGCAGGCGCAGGCGGGCCGCGTCGCGGTCGACGGGGCCGGTCACAGCAGCACCTGTGCGTTCATCAGGACGTCCTCGGTCAGCATGCGCAGGGCGTCGAACTGCCCGGAGTTGCCGTACTTGCGTTTGAGGGTGCCGTACGGGACGAACTCCGCGGACTGCGCGATCTGGTTGGCTTCGGGGATCCACGCCGGCACGACGTTCGCGATCCGCTCGTCGCGCTGCAGCTGTTCGATGATGCTGCGGTGCAGGTTCGACGCACTGCGGTACTTGGTGATGACGAGCCCGATCTCGCGGATGGGGTGCCCCGTCCGGTCGGCGAACGCCCGGACCCGGGTCTGCAGCTGGGGAATGCCGTAGGTCGACAGGATGTCCGGGATGGTGGGGACGAGGTAGCCGTTCGCGAGCCGCAGGCCGTTCTGGGTGAGCATGCCGAGGTTGGGCGGGCAGTCGACGAGGATGTAGTCGTACCGGTCGGCGATCGGGGTGATCGCGTGCAGCAGCACCTCGAGGGGCCGGGTGGACTTCGGGTCGGCGTACTGCTGGTGGCTCAGTCCCTCCTGGATGTCCATCAGATCCAGCGACGAGGCGAGCAGGTCGACGTTCTTCACGGCGCGCACGGGTGAGACGTTCCGCTGGAGGGCCTTCTCGATGTCGAAGACGGGGGCGTCGGGGTCGACGGCGCCGCGGAACAGCGTGGCGAGGGTGCGGTCGAGCTGGTTCAGCTCCTGCCAGCGCTCCTCCCCGATCATCATCGTCGTGAGGTTGGTCTGCGGGTCCAGGTCGATCAGCAGCACCCGCTGCCCGAACTCGGCGGACATGAACTCCGCCAGGGCCGCCGTCGTCGTGGTCTTGCCGACGCCGCCCTTCAGATTGATCGTCGCGATCACCCGCGCCACACCACACCCCCTCGCTACTCGTTCGCTCAGCAAAGTACACCGGGACCCGGACGAATCCGGCGCCGGGCACCCGCGCACCCCCTAGATTCGAGGCAGTCGGCGACGGGAGGCCGCGTGCGCGAGGGACAGTGGAGGCGCTGGTGGCCACTCGCGGCCGCGGCAGCGCTCGTCGTGCTGCTCGCGGCGACGAACGCGGTCCCGACGTGGCCGGGGCTGATCCACCTGGTGGCGCTGCCCCCGCTGGACCAGTTCGCCGACCTGCGGCTCCTACTGTCGCGGGCGCCGTCGTGGCCGGTGTTCCTGGTGTTGCTCGCCGCGGTGGCCGCAGCGCGGGTCGCGCTCATGGCGTGGTTGCTGGGCGGTCTCGATGCCCGCCGCCTGCGGTTCGCGGCCCTGTTCTACACGGTCACGTTCGGCCCGGTGCTGGTGGCGGCGTTCGCCGACGCCGCCGCCTACGCCGTCCTGTACTCCCGGCTGTTCTGGCCGGCCGTCGCACTGGTCGGGGTGCTGGTGCTGACGCCCGGTCCGGTTCCGTGGCAGGGCACCGTACGGCTGCGGGTAGCGCTCGCACTGACCTGGCGGCGGGGGCTGCGCGTCGAGGTGCTGGTGCCGTACTGCGCGGTGGTCCTGGCGCTGGGCGCCGTGGCCGAACGGATCCCTGCCCTGACGGTGCCGCTCGTCCCGGTCTCGGCCGTCGCGACCGGCCTGGCGATCCGGGCGATGCACCGCCCGGCGCTGCGCCGGCCCGGGGCGGCCCTGAGCGCGTTCGCCGCGGCGCTGGTCGCCGCATCGATCGTGTTCGTCGCGACCCGCGGGTACGACGAGCCGGAACCCGGCCCGCCGCAGGCGGGTTCACTGCTGATCCTGTCGGGAATCAATTCGGCGTCGGGCCGGGGCGCGATCCACGCAACGGACATCCACCGCCTCGGCTACACCTGCGAGCAGGTGTACTACTTCTCCTACGCCGGGCCGGGCGACGGGCAGCCGCAGCGCGACGCGACGTGCCCGATCCGCACGGGCGCCCCCTACGGGCCGAGCGATACCCAGCGGCCGTTCCAGGAACAGGTCGATCTGTTCGTCGAGCAGGCGTCCGGGCTGCCCCGCCCGCTGGTGGTGGCCGCGCATTCGCACGCGGTGTGGGTGGTGTGGGAGGCCGTCGCCACCGGACGGGTCGAGGTCGACGCCCTGCTGCTCGTCGGCCCGTTTCCGAGCACCCCGACCGGCTACCCGCCGCCCGGTGTGAACCAGCCCGGCCGCGTCTTCGCCGACCTGCTGCGCCTCGCCGCACCGGCCACCGACCTCGTCCGGTTCCACTTCGACCCGGAAACTCCGGCCGCGCGGGAACTGCTCGGCACGGCGGGAGCCGCGGAATCCGTCCTCGCCCGGCCGCTTCCCGGGGCGGTGCGGGCCTCGAGCCTGCCCTCGGCCACCGATCTGCCGCTGATGCCGGACGGCCGGGAGCTCGACGTCGAGCGCAACGAGTGTCCCGCCCGCGTCGCCCACCCGTACCTGCCCAAGTCGGCGGCCTTCGAGGACGCGACCATCCGCTTCCTGAACGGCCGGCCTCCCCCACCCTGCCCGCCGTGGCGGGACTGGGGTGCCGTGCTCGTGCGACCGTTCGGGGTGCCGGCCGGGCAGGCCCTGCGATGATCCCGAATCCCCGGCGACGATCGCCGCCGGGGGGGGATATTCGGAGGAGACCACCACCACGGAGTACCCATGACACTGCTTCCCCGCCCCGGTCTGTCGGCGATCGTGACGGTTGCCGCCGCCGCACTCCTGTCCGTGTCGATGCCGCCGAACGCCCTGGCCTTCGCGCCCGACATCCACGGGAGCATCCTGCGCGCAGCGCTGCCCCCAGCCACCGCCGGCGGGGGCGTCGACGATCCGGCGCTGGCCGAGATCACCGGAAGTCTCCTCACCGGCACCGGCAACGAAGGCAGCGACCTGTTCCAGGGCGACGCCTTCCGGCACTTCGACAACGCCGCGCGGCCGGCGGACGTCTGCGACCGTGCCCGGGACGCGTGGAACTTCTTCGTGCCCGCCGTGATCGCCGGCGCGCAACCGGCCGGCCCGCCGGAGTTCCGCACCACCGCGAACGGCTTCGGCGCCCGCAGCGCCTTCGGCGGCCTGACGCACGCCCTCGCCGACTTCTACTCCCACTCGAACTGGGCCGAGCTGGCCGTCGCCGCGAACCGGGCGCCGGGGCTCGCCCCGCTCTTCCCGACGTGCGATCCCACCGCCCTTCCGGCCGGCCTGCACACCGGGTTCTTCGAGCTGACCCCGGCGAACGGTCTCGACGGCTGCCCGAGCGGACCACCCTCTCCCCCGGCCGGGTCGTCCGTGCCGCCGAGCGAGGGCCCGCCCGCCCCGCCTGCCCCGTTCGAGGAGTGTCACCTGACCCTGAACAAGGACGATCCGGGCACGCTCCGCGGTCGTGAGCCAGTCCCCGGATATCCCGGCACGACGTATCACCAGCTCGCGGTGCAGCTCGCCGTCGAACACACCACCGCGCTGTATCGGGAGGTCCGTGGTCTCGTCGCCGGTTCCGTCCCCGCCGGTGTCGACGGAGAATGCGTCGCCGACAACCTGTTCCGGGCCGCCCAATTCGCGCCCTGCGCGGCCCCGAATCCTGCTTCCGTTCTCCCCGAACGTGTTTCGGGCCAGCCGGTCGGCGTTGCGCCGAGTCCGCCGGCATAGGGGACACCGGTCCGGCCTCCGTCCCTCATCTCATCGCTGCCACCGCGGCCGGGGTGAGACCGTCCAAGCCGGGCAGCACCAGCCCTGCGAGGGCGAGCGCATCCGGGTCGGGCGGGTACCGGGGATGGGGAATCGCGATCACCCGCATGCCGGCCGCCGCCGCCGACCGCAGCCCGTTGCTGGAATCCTCCACCGCCGCACACCGAGCCGGGTTCGTCCCGAGTCGCTCGGCGACGGTCAGGTAGATGTCGGGGGCCGGCTTCCCCCGCGCCACCCCTTCCGTGGACAGCGCCACCGCGAACGCATCCCCCAGTGCCGCGGCGTCGAGCACGGCCTCGATCAGGGCCTGCGGGGACGAACTGGCCAGGCCGAGGGGCCACCGCGCCGCGATCGCGCGCACCGCCTCGACCGCACCGGGGATCAGCGGCAGCCGGTCGGCGTAGCCGGCGCCCATGCGCTCGATGACCAGTGCCGCCACGTCGTCGGGCGGAAGGTCGACACCGAGACCCTCGCTGAGATACCTCGCCCACTCCGGGGTGCTCATGCCCATCAACCGGCTCTGCGTGTCGTCGGCCCAGCGACCCCCGTACTCGGCCACGACCTGCCGGCGCACCTGTTCCCACAGCGGTTCGGAGTCGATCAGCACCCCGTCCAGGTCGAACACCACCGCTTCCACACCATCGTTGTCGGACACAGGCCCAGTCTCGGCCACCCCCGCCCGTCGGCAGGACACCGACACGCAGACGATCGGCGGCGCGCCGCGGGTCGGGTGGCCCGCGATCCCCGAACCCGCCGAGTGCCGGACACCCGAGGTGTTGCGCGCGCAGAATCGGATCCGACATGCAACCGCGGCGGGAGGAGGCCCGTGGACATCGGAGTGGTATTCCAGTGCAATCCGCCGGCGGCGCGGGTCGTGGAGCTGGCCCGGCAGGCGGAGACGCACGGCTTCTCCCACGTCTGGACGTTCGACTCGCACCTGCTGTGGCAGGAGCCGTACGTCGTCCACAGCATGATCCTCGCGGCGACGCGCACGGTGACGGTGGGGCCGATGGTGACGAATCCGGCGACCCGCGACTGGACGGTCACGGCCTCGACCTTCGCCACGCTCAACGGCATGTTCGGCAACCGCACCGTCTGCGGAATCGGCCGCGGCGATTCGGCGGTGCGCACCCTCGGCGGCGCGCCGGCGAGGCTGGCGACGCTCCGCGACGCGATCGAGGTCATCCGCGAGCTCGGCAACGGCCGCGAGGCCCGCGTTCGGGATACGACGGTGCGCTTCCCGTGGGCGGAGTCGTCGTCACTCGAGGTGTGGGTGGCCGGGTACGGTCCGAAGGCGCTCGATCTGATCGGCCGGGTGGCCGACGGATTCATCCTGCAACTCGCAGATCCGGAGATCGCGAAGTGGACGATCACGCGGGTCCGCGCGGCCGCCGAGGCGGCCGGTCGCGACCCGGCGGCGGTGACGATCTGCGCGGCGGCACCCGCCTATGTGACGGACGGATCCGCCACGGCCCTGACGCATGCCCGCGAGCAGTGCCGCTGGTTCGGTGGGATGGTCGGGAATCACGCCGCGGACCTCGTGGCGCGGTACGGCACCGACAGCGACGTGCCGGAGGCGCTCACCCGCTACGTCGCCGGGCGTTCCGGGTACGACTACAACGAGCACGGCCGCGCCGGGAACCCGCACGCGGAGTTCGTGCCCGACGAGATCGTCGACCGCTTCTGCATCGTCGGCGCCGCGGACGAGCACCTGAACCGGCTGCGGGAACTGGACGAGATCGGGGTGGACCAGTTCGCCGTGTACCTGCAGCACGACGCGAAGACGTCGACCCTCGAGGCATACGGGGAGACCGTGATCCCGGGGCTCGCGCCGCGGCCGGCCGCGACGACCGCCGAGCGAGCGAATCGTTCGCCCGGATAGCCGGCACGTCCGCCCGATGCGACCGTCGCTCGGCTTCTGCGGATCACGCGATCGGCACCGCACCGGCGCGTATCGTTCTGCGATGTATGCACGTCGTGAGGGGACGACCGTGAGCGAAACCGTAGGGCTGGTGGTGTCCGGAGCGGGCGCCCGGGGGGCGTACGAGGCCGGGGCGATCGCGTCGCTGCTGCCGCACCTGCCGAGGTCCGAGCGCCCGCCGATTCTGGTGGGAACCAGCGCCGGCGCGCTGAACGTCGTCGGACTGGCCGCCTTCGCCGGGGACGGGTACAAGTCCGCCACCCACAAGATCGTGAGCCTGTGGTCGACGGTGGGACTGGACGACGTCTTCGGACCCGTCGGCACGCTCGTCGGCACCGGCCTGCGTTACCTCGCTCAGGCCGCCGGCCTGGACGTCACGCTGCCGAGCCTTCTCGACACCGAACGCATGCACGACATGCTGGCATCTCTCATCTGCTGGGAGGACCTGCACGCCAACATCCGCAGCGGGGCCGTCGGGGCGGTCGCGGTGACGGCCACCTCCGTCGCCACCCGCGGCACCGTGATCTTCGTCGAGAAGCACCCATCGGTGCCGCTGCCCGACTACGACGAACATCGCAACATCAGCTACGTCGAGACGGAGCTGTCCGTCGAGCACGTGTTGGCATCGGCGGCGGTGCCGGTGCTGTTCCGGCCCGTCCGGGTCACCGAACCGGCGGCGTGGGCGGGCTGGTACGTCGACGGTGGTCTGCAGCTCAACACGCCGTTGAAGCCGGCTCTCGCCCTCGGCGCGGACACCCTCGGAGTCGTCGCGACCCAGCCGCGGCACTGGATAGAACGGCCCGCCGCCGAACTCGCGCCCGGCGACGACGAGCCGCCCGACGTGTTCGGTGCCGCCGCACTGGTCCTGCGCGCCGTCCTCTCGGACCGCATGATCGAGGACCTGCACCAGCTCGAGGTCCGCAACGACCGGCTGATGCGCATCCGCGCAGCCGGCGTGGACAGCGCGGAGGTGACCTCGGACCGGGAGATCGAGGTCCGGTTCGCGGGTCCGTCGCTAGAGCAGGCCTACGACCTCGGCAGGCTCGCCTACGACATCTACCGGGAGAAGGGCGCGGGGGTGGGCGGTCTGCGCCATCCCTGGCTGTCGGTGCTGGGCCGACTCGTGGGAGGAACCCGCGAGGACCACGGCGACCTGCTGAGCTTCCTGCTCTTCGACCCGGACTTCACCTCCGCCGCAGCCGAACTCGGGCTCGCGGCAACGCACGAATAGCCGCGGGGGTCACCAGGCCAGGGATGCGATGGTGCGCAGCATCTTCCGGCCCATGACGAATGTGATCGGTTCCATCAGCGTCGGGCCGAACGCGAGCCGGCTCCCGAGCGACGGACCGTGACGTCCCCGGCCGTGTTCGACCAGGCGGGTGCCGCCGTCCGGACCCGGACACAGGTGGAACGACCACAGGAAGGCGTCGCCGGTCTGTTCCGTCGCGCCGTGCAGGACGAGTGCGCGGTCCGGTTCGAGCAGCGCGACGGTGAGCGGCGGGGCCTTCGGGTGCTGACGGATCGGGTCGCCGACGGCGAGATGCTGCAGGTCCGGGACGATCTCGGTGGCGTTGGTGATGCGGCAGCCGATGAGGTTCTCGAGGCCCTCGTAGCTGTAGAAGCCGCCGCGGCCCTGGCCGATCTGCACGATCCACGGCCACACCCGCTCCGGCGGCGCGTCGACCGTGACGGCGCGGGTGAAGCCCCAGTCCGGTGCGGGGACCAGGTCGTCGCCCGGGTACTGCGCGGCCACCTCCCCGGCGGTGGCGCCCCAGGTGGTGCGCCACCGCCGCAAGGGCCGGGTGGTGAGCAGGTGGAACGCGATGAGCAGAGCACCACCCACCGAATCGGACAGCGAGCGCAGCCGCCCCATCAGTCTCCCGGCTTCGCCGTCAGCAGCACCTTGAGCGCACCGGTCTCGGCGGCCCGGCCGAACACGTCGTAGGCCTCCTCGAACTCGTCGAGGGTGAACCGGTGGGTGATCATCGGCGAGGTGTCGAGCTTGCCGCTGCGGACCAGACCGATCAGCGTCGGGGTCGAATGCGTGTCGACGAGCCCGGTGGTGATGGTGAGGTCCTTGATCCAGATGCTCTCGAGGTGCAGCGTGGCCGGCGCTCCGTGGACGCCGATGTTGGCGACGTGGCCGCCCGGCCGCACCAGCTCGACGGCCTGCTCGAACGTCGCCGGGACGCCGACGGCCTCCATGGTGACGTCGGCGCCGAGACCGTCCGTGAGGTCGCGGACGACGGCGGCGACGTCGTCGCGGCCGGGGTTGAGAGCCAGGTCGGCGCCGAGTTCGCGGGCCGCCTCGAGCCGGCTGTCGGCGAGGTCGACCGCGACGACGTGGCTCGGGCTCAGCAGCCGGGTGGCGAGGATCGCGGCGAGGCCGATCGGGCCGGCACCGACGATGACGACGACGTCGGCGGGACGCACGCATCCGTTGAGCACGCCGACCTCGTAGGAGGTGGGCAGGATGTCGGCGAGCATGAGCATCTGCTCGTCGCTCACCCCCTCGGGCACACGGTGGGTCGAGTTGTCGGCGAACGGCACTCGCACGAGTTCGGCCTGGGTGCCGTCGACGAGATGGCCGAGGATCCAGCCACCGCCGCCGAGGCACTGGCCGTAGCGGCCCTCGCGGCAGAAGCGGCAGCGGCCGCACGAGGTGATGCACGAGACGAGGACCCGGTCGCCGGGTGCGAGGTTCTGCACGCTCGGCCCGACCTCGACGACGGTGCCGACGGCCTCGTGGCCGAGGATGCGCCCGTCGGTGACCTCGGGGACGTCGCCGCCGAGGATGTGCAGGTCGGTACCGCAGATGGTGACCGCGTCGACGCGGACGATCGCGTCGGTGGGGTCCGTGATTCGGGGGTCGGGGACGTCCTCCCAGGAGCGCTTGCCCGGACCGTGGAACACCAGTGCCTTCATTGGTTCGGCCCTTTCGCCGATCGGTGGGTGCCGGTTTCAGCGTCCCATCGTTCGGGCGGGTTGGGAACGGGCCGTTGGACCTCTGTCCGGTGACGGGATGTCACATCGTCGCCGCGTGGCTCAGTGGCCGGGGACGACCAGCCGGTCGGCGCCGGGGTTCGGTTCGACCCGGGCGTCGGGGGTGCCGTACCCGTCGACCTCGACAACGGGTGCGCGGTCGACGGCGGCGCGGACGACGGCACCGTCGGACATGAAGACGATCAGGCCCTGACCCGTGGTCTGCGGGAGGTTCTCCCACACGGTGCCGGTCAGGCCGAGGTCCCGGTTGATCGAGCTCATCAGCAGGGGCATCGAGAAGCGGTACATGCGGTCCCACGACCCCGGCGGCAGCCCGGCGCCGTCGGCGACGGCGGCCAGGGTGCGGGGTTCGCCGCTCAGCAGGACCGCGTCGAACTCCGCTTCGAGGATCGGGTCGTCCTGCACCCGGACCGTGTCGGCGGCCCCACCGCACCCGGCGACGACGAACATCGTCGCCACCAGGGCGATCCCCGCCGCGTACGCCGGCACCGTCGACCTCCACGCCCTGCGCAGCACCGGTCACCCCCAATCGATTTCGCCCGAGAACGCGTGAAAGCTACAGCACCGGGCGCGCAAGGAGCAGGGCCGTCGGGCCACGTCGGAACGGTCGACGAGAAGGGCTGTGACCGCTGACAATCCGGCGGGTCTACTCCCGCGCGGTGAGCTCGGCGATGTCGCCGTGCAGCTCCGACCGCAGCGAACCCATCAGCTCCGCGGCGATCCCGAACTGATCGCCGACGAAGTGGGTGTTGTCGGCCGAGAGCTCCCGCGCACCCGAGCGGCCGATGAGGGAGTCGATCCGCTCGTCGAGGCTGGCGGTGCGGGCCTCGACCTCGGCGGTGCGCAGCTGCATCTCGGCGACGGTGAGCAGCTCGCCGATACGCGCCAGGGCCGCCACCCGGTCGAGGAGCTGGTCCCACACCGGTTCGAGTGCGGCGATGCGCGCGTCGACGGCCGCGCGAGCCGACGGCGCCGCGCGGCGGGCGTCGGCGAGTTCGGCGAGCAGACCGCGCAGCGTGACGGCGTCGACGGCGATCTGGGTCAGCTCGTCCGCGAGATCGAGCTGGGACCGCTGCACCGCGAGATGCTCGGACCGCCACGCGGTGGAGCCTTCGATGCGGTCGTAGAGGGTGCCGGCCAGGAAGAGCAGGGTGTCGTACCGGTCGACGAAGTGGTCGTCGTCGCCGGGCACCTGCCGGCCGAGGGCGTCGGCGGCGCGGCGTCCCGCGGAGGCCGCGGCGGTGCCGTCGGACCAGCGCGTCACGCGGTCCACGGCCACGCCGAGCACGGCACCGCGCACCTGGTCGGCCATCTTCTCGGGGACGGGCGCGGGTGTGTGCTGCAGCGCCGCGAACAGGGCGTCGCGCTGGTGCGGGTCGAGGTGCACGCCGTCGCGGCGTTCCCGCCGCACGGCCCGCACGCCCTGCGCGTAGTGACGGCCGGAGACGGTGAGCGTGTAGTGGGCGTTGCGCAGCCGCTTGGCCAGCTCCCCCGCCCGGTACTCGAACACCAGCCGGGCGGCTCCGGGGCGCAGGTCGGCGGCCCGCGCCGTGAGGCGGGCGTGCTCGTCCGTGAGGTGCCGCAGCGCCCCGAACCCGCCGAGGGTGGGCAGGCCGCGGCCGATCCGGCGGCGCCGGGCCAGGATGTCGCGGGTCCCGTCGTCGAGACGGCCGGCCGCCAGGCAGAGGGCGGCCGCGTCCGACAGCGGGGCGTGCCGGCCGTCGAGACGGTGCTGCTCGCACCAGCGGCGCACCTGCGCGGCCATCCGCTCGCGGCGCTGCTCGGCCGGTTCGAACCCGACCGGGAACTGTGGGGCGTCGGACATCGGGACCTCCTCGTGGCCTCCGGACCTCTCCACTGTTCCAGAAATCCGGGAGGCGCGACGGAGGCGCCGGTCAGGCGAGGAATTCGGTGACAGCGTCGACTGCGGCGCGCTGGGCCCGCCCCTGCCCGGCCGGGGTGCCACCGAAGGCGATGCCGCCGGTCCACTGGGCGTCGCCGGGGAACATGCCGAGACGGATGAGGTGGCCGGCGTCGTCGACGGACAGGTGCCGGTCGCGGCCGTCGCCGCGACGGGCGAGCAGCGCCTCGGCCATGTCGGTGGAGGGCCACAGCTGGTCGTCGGTGCCGGTGATGCACAGGATCGGGGCGTCGACCTTCTCGGCCCGCAGGTGGGCGGGATCGGGTGCGTCGCGCAGTCCCGCGCTGTAGGCGACGGACAGGCGCAGCAGCGACGGCCGGTGCCGGGCGACGTCGCGGCCGGCGCGCCAGGCGTTGCGGATCATCTGCGGCATCAACGCGGAGCTGGGCAGCGGCGCCCAGGGCTGGGCCTCACCGCCGAGGGTCCACGACGGGGTGTCCGGGATCTCGCCGTCCGGCCCGAGTCCCTGCCACGCGACGGAGCTGGGACTGATCAGCACCAGCGCCCGCAGCGGCGTGCCGTCGGCGGCAACGGCGGCGAGGAGCCCCTCGGCTCCCCGGGAGATGCCCATGGCGGCGACGCTGCCGATCTCGGGCACGCCGGCGAGGTGGCGCAGCGCCCCGGTGAAACGCTCGAGCGGCACCTCGGCGACCTCGGAGTTCTCGTCGAGCCACGAGTAGGCGAGGGCGACGTGGCCGTGCGAGGCGAGGACGGCGACGGTGGCGCGCTGGGAGTCGACGCCGCCCTCGGAGCCGCCGACGCACAGCACCGCCGGCCATCCGCGGGGCGGCGTCGGGCCGTCCGGCCGGGCGAGCAGACCCGGGCGGCCGTCGACGTCGACGTCCTCGACGGTCACTCCCGGTGCGGCGTCGGCGCGGATCACGGTGCGGCGCGCGGTGTGGGAACCTTCGGTGACGGTGAGCGTGACCGACCACCGGCCGGGTGGGGGGACGAACAGGTCGGGTACGCGGTCGGGTTCGTCGAACCGCATGTCCCACAACGGTTCGTCGACCACGTCGACACTGCCCTCGTAGGTGCGGCTGGATCGCCACCGGGCGCCGAACATGTCGGCGCCCTCCGCGGTGACGGTGATCGTCGCGTCGGGCCGCGATCCGGCGACGGTGAGGCGGAACGGTTCGTCGTGCCGGGACTGCCGCGGTGCGACGAGGTGGACGCGGGCCGAGTCGAGGTCCGGCGGTGGTGCGGCCGGGGATTCGGGTTGGGGGTGCGGGTTGGCGGTGGCGGCGAGCGCGGAGTTCGTGTCGAACCACTTGGGAAACAGGGCCGAGACCAGCCCGGCCGCGCCCAGGACGACGAACGGGACGACCCAGTACCCGACGACGGACAGCGCGTCGGTCTCGTCGCGGACGGTGGCGTCTCCGTCGACGATCGGTGGGATCAGCGAGGATACGGTCATCACGGCGAAGGCGGCGGCCCACATCCACGTCATCGCGGTGGTGATGTACCGGAATCCGCCAGAGGCTGCGGTTGCGGGATCGACTGTCTCGACGGCGTATTCGCGCACGAAGGGCCGTCCGGCGAGGATGCCGACGAGGACGACGAGCAGCAGTCCGAGGTTGCCGATCGGTTGCAGCCAGCGTTCGAGGACGGCGTCGTCGAGAGTGAGGGTGGCGACGAGCAGCAGCGCGAAGACGACGACGGTACCGACGTCGAGGGAGCGCCACGGCTTTCCGCGCAGGCGCTGCACGAGCGGACCGGCGGCGGCGAGGGCCAGGGCGGCAGCCACGGCGGTGACGAACCCGGTGTTGCCGACGAGGATCCAGTACAGGATCCACGGCGCGAATCCGACGACGAGGGACATTCGCGGATTGTCTCCCGCCGCCGGGACGCGTGGGGTCGCTTCCGCGATACGCCTCAGGACTTCACGGGTACGTAGATCACCGTGCGCACTTCCTCCGCGGGCGTGCCCGGCGGGCTCCAGTACTCCTCCCACGCGGTGCTCAGGTCGAGGTCGTGCCCCTCCCGGGCGGCCCAGGCGGCGAGGGCCTCGTAGGTGTGCTCGAGCGTGTCGTAGGGACCGAGATGGGTCTCGGTCGCGACGTCGCCGGCGGGCAGGTCGACCGGGACCACGTGCCCGTCGCCCTCGATCGGGGTGGCGACCTCGAAGCCGGCGGCTCCGTCGAAGCCGTCCTTGGTGAAGTTGCGGTAGTACGCGAAGGCCGGGCCGGACGGCGGCGTACCCGCGCCGGTGAGGTACTGCTCGACGGCGCCGTACGCCGCGCCGATGTGTTCACCGATGTGGGCCACGTCGGTGTGGAATTCCACGGCGGCCAGGTGCCTGGCCGGTGCGTGCACGATCTCGGGCATGCGTCCTCCCCTGTCGAAGCCTGTGGCCACGATAGGCGACCCACGGCACCGGTTCGTGAACTTTCAGTGGGCCGAATGTGACATCCGGTCGATGTGATCGAACCGGTGTGACATTCGGCCGAACCCGCGAGCGGCGACCGTGACAATCGTCACAGCGGGACGCGGCCCGTGCGCACCTCCCCCGCGGCGGCACGACGGCACCACCGGCCGCCGGCGGATGCCCGTTTCATCCCCTTCGCGGCGTGGATGCCGGTCCGATACTGGGCAATTCGCATAGGCGGGAGGGCTCGCAGGCCCGGCGGCCCGCCGCCCGAAAGATCAACGGCCCTAATGTTACTGCTCGGTGTTACCGGGCGGTATCGGCGAGCGCGACGGGGCAGGAGCGGCGTCACATCCGAATGCGGGCCCGTAAATCGATGCCCGCCAACAGCTTCCGACGAACAACGCCGCGGGAACCGCCGAACTCGGCCTGCGAGGCCACAAAACGTGACAAACCCTCATGTTTCCTTCATGCTGTTAGCGGAAGGATCGTCCCCACCGGGGGGCACTCGGCCGTCGACGACGACGGTCCGCGGGACGAGGCCGACCGCCTGTCCGCCGACTCCCAGGCACCCGCCGGGACAGTCGGCGCACACGTCCGCACGCATACGCCGACACGAGGAGCCGACCGATACATGTTCTTGCTCGCGTTATCAACCCGTGACGCGGGCCTCGGCATCGGTTAACTTTCTTCACTCACTGGCGAGAAGCTTCGACGAGCGTCGCACGAGCGCGCACAAACCTGGAGAACGGTGGCAACGAGTATGTTCAAACGGATCGCGGTGGTCAACCGAGGTGAGGCGGCGGTACGCCTCATCAGAGCAGTCCGGGAGCTCAACTCCGAGCACGACTACGACATCAAGACGATCGCCCTGCACACGGAGGCCGAGCGGCGGGCGATGTTCGTCCGCCAGGCCGACGAGGACGTCACCCTGCGGCCGTCCACCACGGCCGCCACCCCCTACCTCGACCACGCCGAACTCGAGCGCGCCCTCGTCGAGGCCAAGGCCGACGCCGTGTGGGTCGGCTGGGGCTTCGTCGCCGAGGATCCCGCCTTCGCCGAGGTCTGCGCCCGCCTGAACATCACCTTCATCGGCCCGTCGGCCGAGGCCATGCGCCTGCTCGGCGACAAGGTCGAGGCCAAGCTGCTCGCCGAGAAGGTCGGCGTGCCGGTCGCCCCGTGGTCGGGTGGACCGGTCGAGACCCGCGCCGACGCCCGCCGGCACGCGCAGGCCATCGGCTACCCGCTGATCATCAAGGCCCGCTCCGGCGGCGGCGGCCGCGGCATCCGCAAGGTGTACTCCGAGGACGAGCTCGAGCTCGCCCTCGAGCGCACCCAGGGTGAGGCCGAGCGCTCGTTCGGCGACCCCGTGGTGTTCATCGAGCGTCTCGTCACCGACGCCCGCCACGTCGAGGTCCAGGTCATCGCCGACGCGCACGGCAACGTGTGGGCGCCGGGTGTGCGCGACTGCTCCATCCAGCGCAAGAACCAGAAGGTCATCGAGGAGTCGGCCTCGCCGCTGCTGACCAAGGAGCAGGCCGACCACCTGCGCTCGGTCTCCGCCGATCTCGTGCGCGCCGCCGGGTACTGCGGCGCCGGCACCGTCGAGTACCTCTACCAGCCCGACCTGAAGATCTTCACCTTCCTCGAGGTCAACACCCGCCTGCAGGTCGAGCACCCCATCACCGAGGCCACCACCGGCATCGACCTGGTCAAGCTGCAGATCCTCGTGGCGTCCGGCGAGAAGCTGCCCGGCGACTGCCCGCCCGAGTTCGGCCACGCCGTCGAGGCCCGGCTCAACGCCGAGGACGCCGACAACGGCTTCGCCCCCGCCCCCGGCTCCGTGCAGCTGCTCAAGTTCCCGCTCGGCTCCGGCCTGCGCGTCGACACCGGCATCGCCCAGGGCGACGTCATCCCGCCGGACTACGACTCGATGGTCGCCAAGATCATCGCGTGGGGCCGCGACCGCGACGAGGCCCTGGCCCGTCTGCGCACCGCCCTGCGCGAGACCACCGTCGTCCTCGAGGGCGGCACCACCACCAAGTCGTTCCTGCTCGACCTGCTCGACCGCGACGAGGTGATCTCCGCCTCCGCCGACACCGGCTGGCTCGACCGCACCGGCGCCGGCACCGCCACCGGTCCGTCGCGGGTCGCCGACATCGCGCTGATCGCCACGGCCGTCGACGTCTACGACGCCGAGGAGACCCACGAGCGCGCCGCGTTCCTCACCTCCGCCCGCGGCGGCCGCCCCCGCGCCGGGCACTCCGTCGGCCGCAAGGTCGAGCTGAGCTACCAGGGCCAGGCGTACGAGCTGCTCGTCGGGCAGGTCGGCCCGCACCGCTACCGCGTCGACGCCGGCAACGGCGAACTCGAGGTGGACGTCGACCGGCTCGGGCAGTTCGAGTCCCGGCTCGTCCTGGCCGGCCGCCGCCACCACGTCGTCTCGATCGCCGGCGCCACCGGCTACCTCGTCGAGGTCGACGGCATCAGCCACCAGATCAGCCAGGACGAAGCCGGCGTCGTGCGCACTCCCGCGCCCGCCGTCGTCGTCGCCGTGCCGGTCGCGCCCGGCGACGAGGTCGAGGCCGGCCAGACGCTGGTGGTGCTCGAGTCCATGAAGATGGAGACCGCGGTGCGTGCGCCGTTCGCCGGCCGTGTCCGCGAGGTCCTCGCTGTGGTCAACTCGCAGGTCGACGCGGGCACGCCGCTGCTGCGGGTGGATCAGATCGCCGAGGAGACCGTCACCGAGACCGTCGAGCGCGTGCAGTTCCCCGCGCCCGCCGCCGTCGTCACCGGCGACGCCGCCGCCGACGCGCTGGCCCGGCTCGACGCCCTCGAAGCGCTCGTCACCGGCTACGACGTCTCGGGCAAGCGCACCGCCACGCTGCTCGCCGAGTACGACCGGCTGCGCAGCGAGACCGCCGGGAACTGCGACCTGGTGCGAGCCGAGCTGGCCCTGCTCACCACGTTCGCCGACGTGTGCGAGCTCTCGCGCAACCGGCCGACGCAGGACGAGGAGACCGGCGACGAGCGGGTGCACAGCCCCCGCGAGCACTTCCACGGCTACCTGCAGTCCCTCGACGTCGAGGTCGGCGGCCTGCCCGAGAGCTTCCGGGCCCGGCTGGCGCAGGCGCTGCGGCACTACGACGTCACCGAGCTGGACCGCACCCCCGAGCTCGAGGAGGCCGTCTACCGGCTGTTCCTCGCGCAGCAGCGCATCGAGACGCAGGTTCCGGTGGTCTCGGCGCTGCTCGAGCGCTGGCTCGCGGAGACCGAGGGACCGGCCGGCATCTCGCAGGAACTCAACGAGGTCCTCGACCGGCTCATCGTCGCCACCCAGGTGCGCTTCCCCGTCATCGGCGACGCCGCCCGCAACCTGCGTTACCGCCTCTTCGAGGAGCCGGTGATCCGCAAGGTCCGCGAGCAGGTGTACGACGGGGTGCGCGGCAGCCTCGCCCACCTCGCCGACAACCCCGGCGCCGCCGACTACGCGCAGCGGGTCGAGGCCCTCGTGGCCACGCCCGAGCCGCTGATCGACCTGCTCGCGCAGCAGATCGCCCGGCCGGAGACCGTGCCGGGGCCGCTGCTCGAGGTCATCACCCGTCGCGCCTACAAGATCCGCACGCTCGAGCAGGTGCAGTCCGACGTGCGCGGGGGCCGGCAGTTCGTCACCGGCAACTTCGATCTGCGCGGCACCCGCCTGTATCTGATCTCCACCGAGGGCCGGCACGCCGAGCTCGGGGCGGCGCTGGACGTCGTCGAGGAGTCGGCGCGCACCCTGCCCGGCACCGAGAACCTGGTGATCGACCTGTATCTCGCGTGGGACGACGCGCCCGCCGACGCCGACGCGCAGGCCGCGGCGCTGCACACAGTGCTGTCCGAGCGTGCGATCACCGCCTCCGCCCGCCGGGTCACGGTGACGGTGTGCCACACCGACCGCGCCGAGGAGCACGTCTTCACGTTCCGCCCGTTCGAGACCGGGTACGCGGAGGAAACCAACATCCGCGACATGCACCCGCTCACCGGTCAGCGTCTGGACCTGTGGCGACTGAAGAACTTCGTCGGCACCCGCCTGCCGGCGAACCCGGACTCGTACCTGTATCACATTGCGGCGAACGAGAACCCGTCCGACGAGCGGCTCATCGCGCTCGCCGAGGTGCGGGACCTGACCCCGCAGCGCGACGAGACCGGCACGATCGTGGGGCTGCCCGCGTTCGAGCGGGCCCTGTCGAGCTGCCTCGACGCCATCCGCCGGTCGCAGGCCGGGCGCGGCAAGCGCCGCCTCGACGCGAACCGCGTGGTGCTGTTCGTGTGGCCCGAGGTGGACCTGAGCATCGACGACCTCAAGCGGGTCAGCCGTGGGGCGGCCCCGCTCACCGTCGGCGCCGGCCTCGAGGAGATCACCGTCATCGGCTGGTGGCGGGAGACCGCCGACGCCGAGCCCCGCGAGGTGGCCCTGCGGTTCTCGTACCGCTCCGGCGCCGGCGTGGTGGTGCGCGTGACCGATCCGCCGAAGGAGCCGCTGCAGCCGCTCGACGAGTACACCCAGAAGGTGCAGCGCTCGCGGGCCCGCGGCACCGTGTACCCGTACGAGCTGATCCCGCTGCTCACCGGCAGGAACGGCAGCTTCGTCGAGTACGACCTCGACGAGTCCGGTGCCGTGGTGCCGGTGCAGCGCCCGTACGGCCGGAACAAGGCCGGACTCGTCGTCGGACTGGTCACCACCCCGACGCCGCGGTACCCGGAGGGCATGACCCGGGTGGCGTTGTTCGGTGATCCGACGAAGGCGCTCGGCACCGTCGCGGAGGCCGAGTGCGCACGGGTCGTCGCCGCGATCGACCTCGCCGAGCAGCTCGGCGCGCCCGTCGAGTGGTTCGCGCTGTCCTCCGGCGCCACGATCTCGATGGAGTCCGGCACCGAGAACATGGACTGGGTGTCGCGGGCCCTGCGCCGCATCATCACCTTCACCCAGGGCGGCGGCGAGATCAACGTCGTGGTCACGGGCATCAACGTCGGCGCCCAGCCGTACTGGAACGCCGAGGCGACGATGCTCATGCACACCAAGGGCATCCTGGTGATGACCCCGGACAGCGCGATGGTGCTGACCGGCAAGCAGTCCCTCGACTACTCCGGTGGTGTCTCGGCCGAGGACAACTTCGGCATCGGCGGTTACGACCGCGTCATGGGCCCCAACGGTCAGGCGCAGTACTGGGCCCCGAACCTGTCGGCGGCGGTCGAGGTGCTCTTCGGGCACTACGAGCACGCCTACCTCGCCCCGGGCGAGCGGTTCCCCCGCAAGGCCGAGACCGTCGACCCGGTCGACCGCGACGTGCGGGTGTACCCGCACGTGCATCCGTCGAGCGACTTCACGACGGTGGGCGACATCTTCTCCGCGGAGACCAACCCGGACCGCAAGAAGCCGTTCGACATCCGCACGGTGATGCGTGCGGTGGTCGACCAGGACCACCCGGTGCTCGAGCGGTGGGCGGACATGGCCGACGCCGACACGTCGGTGGTGTTCGATGCGCACCTCGGTGGCAACGCGGTGACGGTGATCGGCATCGAGTCCCGCGCGATCTCCCGCAAGGGCTGGTTCCCCACCGACGGACCGGACCAGTGGACCTCGGGCACGCTGTTCCCGAAGTCGTCGAAGAAGACCGCGCGGGCGATCAACGCGGCGAGCGGCAACCGGCCCGTGGTGGTGCTGGCGAACCTGTCCGGGTTCGACGGCTCTCCCGAGTCGCTGCGCAACCTGCAGCTCGAGAACGGCGCCGAGATCGGCCGGGCGATCGTCAATTTCGACGGCCCGATCGTCTTCGTCGTGGTCTCCCGCTACCACGGTGGTGCCTTCGTGGTGTTCTCCGGTGCGTTGAACGAGAACATGGAGGTGCTCGCGGTGGAGGGCTCGTTCGCCTCCGTCCTCGGCGGCGCCCCCGCAGCGGCGGTGGTGTTCACCCGCGACGTCAATGCGCGCACCGCAGCGGATCCCCGGATCACCGAACTCGAGGCGCAGCTCGCTGCGGCCGAGGACGGCGAGAAGGCCCGCTTGCGGGTCGAGCTGGCGACGCAGCGCACCGCGGTGCGGTCGGAGAAGCTCGGTGAGGTGGCTGCGGAGTTCGAGGCCATCCACAACATCCAGCGCGCCCAGCAGGTCGGCTCCGTGCATTCGATCATCCCTGCGGCGGGCCTGCGGCCGGAGATCGTCGCCGCCGTCGAGCGCGGCATGGCGAAGGTGCTCGCGCAGTAGCAGCACGACCCTGAAAGGGCCCCGCACCGATTCTTCGGTGCGGGGCCCTTTCTCATGCCCTGAGGAGCCCGTCAGCGCCTCGTGCCGGCCGTCCCGGTACCTTCTCCGCCCGGGGCGGCTGTGCGACGCCCTGGGGGTATCCGGTCCAGTCGATCCGCTCGCCCATGCCCCCCGGATCAGGGTGGTCCAGCCCGGAAAAACACGGGGCAGTGAGCAAGCTCACAGGTTTGGGAACACGGGTGCGCGGGTACCGGTTTTCACCGCACACGAGCCCGGGCCGGGCCGCTACATGCACCTTGTTGGCACTCGGTGCTACCGAGCGGATGCCGCCACCACCGACGCGGTCTCCACGCACGTCGTGTCGAATATCGTTGTCATGCAGTATATTTGGAATCGATCTGATCGAATCGTCGACAAACCGGCTGCATGTACGCACCTGTCCTGACCTCCGGGTAGTATCGCGCGCCATTTCGAACCACCCTCTGGCCGTGACATTTTGTGACAAAGGTCCCGGAACGGACATGCAGTCGGCCGGTACGCGGGCAAACGTCACTGTCGACGTGTAATAGTTTGGAAGACAACACTATTCAATGTAATTAGCGTAAGTCATTGCACGGCACAACATCTTTGTCGTAGGACATGACACAAGCCGCGTAATGCTGCATCATTGATGTCGACAGGGGAGAACGAGCGGAGCATCTACGTGAATTCGGTTGGCAGGGGCGAATATCGCGGAGCGTGCAGGGACGCTCACATCAGCAACTCGCGGTAGCAGCCACGCCGACCGGAATCCGGGCACCGCCGCTCGGGACACCGGTATCACCGGCTCGACACATCTGTACTCGACGGCATCCGTCGAGCTCGCCGCATTCGAGGGAGAACCGACATGACCAGCACCATCGAACCGTCGTCCCGTACCACCGCCGCCGGCACCAAGCTGCGCGGCCGCGTCGCATTCGTGACCGGTGGAACGCGCGGCATCGGCGCGGCCATCAGCCGCAGCCTCGCCGCCCAGGGCGCCACGGTGGCTGCCGGATACGGCCGCAACACCGCCCAGGCCGACCAGTTCCTCGCGGGCATGCAGGCCCACGGCCAGGACGGCGTCGAGTACAGCGTGCACAAGGGCGACGTCGCGAACGCCGACGACTGCCGTCGCACCATCGACGAGGTCATCGAGCGCCACGGCCGTCTGGACATCCTGATCAACAACGCCGGCATCACCATCGACCGCACGGTGCTGAAGATGGAGGACGACGACTGGAACAACGTCATCGCCACCAACCTCTCCGGCACCTTCTTCCTGGCCCAGGCGGCGCTGCGGCACATGCTCGAGCGCGGCACGGGACGCATCGTCAACATCTCCTCGGTCATCGGCGAGACCGGCAACATCGGCCAGGCCAACTACGCGGCGTCCAAGGCCGGCATGTTCGGCCTGACCAAGACCCTCGCCAAGGAGGCCGCGTTCGCGCTGGCCCGCTCCGGCAAGCTCACCCCGGACAGCATCGGCGTCACCGTCAACGCCGTCACCCCCGGCTTCGTCGCGACCGAGATGGTCGAGACCATCCCGGACAAGGTCCTCGACCGCATCAAGAGCACCATCCCGGTCAACCGCCTCGCCGACCCCGAGGAGATCGCCCGCGTCGTGCACTTCCTCGCCGCCGACGCCTCGTCCTACATCACGGGTCAGGTGTGGGGCGTCAACGGCGGACTGGACATGTGATCCTGCCTTCCCGGCTCCACGAACTCACCCTCGACTGAACGGCCCGGCACATGCAGCCCTTCGAAACGAACCGCCACGGGCGGATCGTCTTCCCGTCCAACTTCTTTCCCGACATCGACTTCTCGACCGTCACCGATGTCGAGCAGCTCGACTCCGTGATCCGCCGCGACTTCGACACCAAGGCGCCGACGGCCTCGGAAATCCTCGCCCGCCACACGCGGGGCGACTACCGCAACAAGGTCGAACTCCTGCGCGATGTCGCACTGAATGCGTACTGGGCCAACCGTTTCGCGCTCACCATGTTCGACAAGCGGCCGACCCGCTGGGCCGACGTGCCGCGCACCCGCGACGACCTGTACATGCCGGTCCTCACGCCGTGGCCCGATCAGGAGAGCAAGGTCGCCGAGGTGGAAGCCGCCTTCCGGCAGCTGCCCGCCGGCTGGGACGACGCCGCCGAGGACTGCATCTTCGAGACCGTCTTCGACGTCTTCGCCGCCCGCAAGCACGTCGCCGGCGCCCTGCCGACGGTCAAGCCGACCGTCGCCCAGCTCACCGCCGACCCGAAGAACATGACGCTGCGGCTCGGCAGCTACGACCCGAACTTCCGGGTCTACAGCTACGACGAGATCCTCGACTGCCACGAGGACGTCCCCGCGCTCGAGGCGCTGCGGCGCTGGTCCATGGTGCTGCACAACCAGCAGCCCTGGGACCGCAAGCAGGTCGAACTCGTCGAGGTCGGCCAGCTCCGCGACGACGACTACGTCGTGGTGTTCCACCCCCGGGACCGGCACGTGCAGCGGTTCATCTCGCGGGTCACCTCGGGCCGGACCGCCCCGGCGCCCCAGCGCGCCGCCGTCGAACCCGTCCCGCCGGCCACGCCGTACCCGACGATCGACGTGCGCCGCGACTTCGCGGTGCAGCCGCGCATCGAGGCGCTCGCCGTCGCGCACGGTGACGTGGTGTGCACCAACGAGGACCTGATCCGCAACTCGGCGTACAACTGGTCGGCCATGACCGCCGACGAGGTGACCGCCAAGACCGGGATCGAGCAGCGCCGCTACACGTCGGGCTCGTTCTCCGAGCTCGCCCTGCAGGCGGCCCGCGCGGCCGTCGAGAAGGCCCAGGTCGGCCCGGCCGACATCGGGGCGGTGCTGGTGTGCACCTGCACCAGCGACCGGCTCATCCCCTCGCTCGCGACGTACCTGTCGGGCGAACTGGGCATCGCCCAGACGCACGCGTCGTTCGACCTGGTCGCGGCGTGCGCGGGACTGCCGTACGGGCTGGCCGAGGCGACCCGGATCCTGCAGCAGATCCGCCGTCCCGTCCTCGTGGTCTGCGTGGAGAAGTTCTCCGACAAGATCGGCAGTGTCCGTCCGTCCCGGATGATCTTCGGTGACGGTGCGGCCGCGCTCGTCGTCGGCGTCGCCCCCGAGGGTGCCGAACCCGACATCGAGTACCTGCAGACCTACGCGAGCGGACCCACCAGCGAGGTCAATTCGATCATCTGGCCCAACCCGGACTTCGACAACGCGATCACGGTGTACGGGCCGGAGGTCAAGAGCCTCGCGGGCCGCTACCTGGCGCAGATGCTCGACGAGGTCCGCGCCCTGCCCGGCCTCGACAAGGGCGAGTCGCTGCTCGACGACATCGACCTGGTCGTCCCGCATCAGGCGAACAAGACGATGATCATCGACCTGGCGGCCAAGGCCGGACTCGCGGCGGACCGGCTGTACTTCAACATCGAGAAGGTCGGCAACGCGTCGTCGGCGAGCATCCCGCTCGCGATCCACGACGCGGTGCGCGACGGCGTCATCACCGAGCCCGTGCGGATCTTCGCACCCGGCTTCGGCGCCGGAGCCGTCGCCGGCTACTCGGTGATGCGGATCGACCCGTCGGTCGTGGCGATCGCACAGTAGCCGACCCGGCTACCCGCTCGGCCCCCAGTCGTCCGCTGCTGCAATTGCAGTGGCGGACGACTGGGGGCCGAGCGGCTGTGCTCTGTCACGGCAACGTGCCGGCCCAGCCGACGAGCGCGTCCGCGACCTCGTGCGGAACCTCGGGGATCAGGGCATGTCCCGCGCCGGGAATCAGCACGACGGCGACCCGGTCGGCGCCGAACTCCTCCGTGAGCTCGGCCCGCGTCGATGCCGGGCGGAACACGTCGTCGCCGGCCTGCAGGTCCAGCAGCGGCGACGGGGCGAACGGCCACCAGGATTCCTTGTCGGTGATGGCCATCGCGCGGCGCTGCGCGACGATCGCCTCGGGCCACCAGCCGTCGAGCCACACCGACGGGTCGTGCCCGTCGGCGAAGAACACCGCCCGCAGGTGCTCGAGCCGCTCGGAGTCCGGCAGGGTCAGGTCGGAGCACTTGGCGACGCGCTCGGTGAGCGACTCCGGGAACCGGCGGGCACCCGCGGCGAGGATCGCGACCCCGCGCACCAGGTCCGGCCGATCCGTCGCGAGGACCCGCGCGACGTAGTGGCCGAAGGCGTGCCCCGCGAGGACGGCCGGGCCCGCCCCGAGCCGCTCGATCACCTCGGCGACGTCGCGGGCGAGGTCGTGCAGGTCGAGGTCGTCGAGCGGACCGCGGCTCGTGCCCACGCCGCGGGGCTGGGGGCGGATCGCGCGGAAGCCCGCGGCGGCGAGATCGGCTGCGATCGGATCGAACTCGTAGGAGTCGCGGCCGAGCGACGGCAAGAGCACCACAGCCGGGCCGGTTCCGTCGACGAGCACCTCGATCTCCACGTCGCCGAATGCGACGGTGTGTGTTTCGCTCATGCCGACATCCTTCCAGCGCCGACGTGCCGCACCCGTTTCCGGTGCGTGCAGGGCGGTAGCCGGTCGTCAGCTCCACGTCCCGCATTCGCGGCCGAGCAGATCATGCCCCGCGCCGAGGTCGAGCGGACCCCGATCGCCGTGATCTTCTCGATCAGGTAGCGGCCAGCCTTACAGGTCTTTGCCGGCTCTCCCGGAATGTCGGATGCGGATCCCCGATCGATCCCCGCCGTGTCTCTTCCTCCGCACCACATACCGCGCGATCAGGGCTGCAACAAGACCTGCCAGAGTCACCAGGTGGACCTCGTCGACGGACAGCCCCTTCTTGCGGGTCAGTCTCCTCGGCGGGGCACAGGGAAGGTAGAGGCCGAGGCCCCCGGGTCACTGCCTTCAGGTCGCAACATGATCACCGTGGACGGAATCCGGACGGCGGGCCTACGGTGAACCCATGGGGGCGGCAGTCGAGGTGCGGGGACTACGCAAGCAGTACGGGCGCACGGTCGCCGTGGCCGACGTGTCCTTCCGAGTCGAGCAGGGGGAGATCTTCGGACTGCTCGGCCCCAACGGCTCGGGCAAGACCACCACCGTGGAATGTGTGCAGGGGTTGCGGCGTCCGACCGCCGGCAGTGTCGAGGTCTTCGGGTACGACGCCGTCACCGAACCGATGCGCGTGCGGCGCATCGTCGGCAGCCAGCTCCAGGATTCGGCGTTACCGGACCGCTTGCGCGTAGGCGAGGCGCTGCAGTTGTTCTCCACGATCAACCCGGGCGGGCCGCCGTGGCAGCACCTGCTCGAGGAGTGGGGCCTGGCGGAGCGGCGTAAGGCCGCATTCGGTGAGCTGTCCGGCGGCCAGAAACAGCGTCTGTTCGTCGCCCTGGCACTGATCGCCGATCCGAAGCTGGTGATCCTCGACGAGATGACCACCGGTCTGGACCCGGCCGCGCGACGGATAGCGTGGGATCTCGTCGCCGCCGTCCGGGACCGCGGCTCGACCGTGATCCTGGTGACTCACTTCATGGACGAGGCCGAACGGCTCTGTGACCGTCTGGCCGTGCTCGTCGACGGCCGCGTGATCGCCGGCGGCACGCCGGCCGACCTCGTCGCCGCGTACCAGCCCGTCAAGCAAGTGCGCTTCACCGCTCCCCCGGACACCGATCTCGACTTCGTCGGCACCGTGTCCGGCGTCGCGGCCGTGGACCGTGGACCCGACGGCACGGTCCGGGTCAGCGGCACGGGGCCGCTGCTCGCCCGCGTCGCCCATGCGCTCGTCGCGCAGGGCATCGAACCCGACGACCTGCGGCCCGAGCTGCCCACACTCGAGGATGCCTACCTCGCGTTGACGGCCGACCACGGTGCGGGTTCCGGGAGCGGCGGATGAAGACGTTCGCCGCGATGGCCTGGGTGGAGATCAAGCTCTTCGCCCGGGAACCGCTGACGGTGCTGTACGTCCTCGTGCTGCCGGTGGTGATCCTGTACGTGCTCAACGGTGCCTTCAGCAGCCAGCGGGCCGATCCGACGGTCTGGGAGGGGCTGCGCGCCATCGACTTCTACACGCCCTCCTACGTGGCGCTGGTGGCGGCGACGGCGGGGGTGCTGTCGTTGTCGGTACACCTTGCGGGTTACCGGGAGCAGGGCGTACTACGACGCTTCCGGGCCTCGGCGATCGCGCCCGCGACACTGGTCGCCGCGCACATGGCGGTGACCGCCGCCATCGCCACGGCCGGGGTGATCCTCCTGACGGCCGCATCCATACTCGGCTACGACGCCCCGTTCCCGCGAAACCCACTCGGATTCGCCGCCGCCTACACACTCGTCACCGCGGCTTTCGCCGCACTCGGCGCGCTCCTCGGAATCCTCATGCCCACCGCACGCGCCACCCAGGGCCTCGGGGTGCTGCTGTTCTTCACCTTCATGATGCTCGGCGGCGCCGGCCCGCCGCGCGAGATCCTGCCCACCACGATGGGCCGGCTCGGCGACGGCATCCCCCTCACCTACGCCGCGCGACTGCTGCGCGGACCCTGGCTGGATCGAGGCTGGGATCTCGGTGCGGCTGCCGTCATGGCCGGGTTGCTGGTCGTCAGCGTCACTGCGATCGCGTGGCGGTTGCACGCGGAGGACACGCGCTGAGCTTCGGGGGCCTGCGACCGTCTCCGGTCGCAGGCCCCCGTTGCCGTATGCGGTGGTCAGAGCCAGCGCGGTGGTTGCTCGTCTGCGCCGGCGGTGAGGCCGACGGCGCCACGTCCGGCGGCCCAGCGCACGACGGCGGCGAGCGGGCCGCTCACCTTCGCGGTCGTGCCGGGCTCGTCGCGGACCGCGACCGGGGCGCGGCCCTGCACCTCGAGCACGAGACCGGCGCCGAGGTCCTTCTTGCGCCACATGCCCACGATGTCGTCGAGCAGCGACTCGAGGACGACGGGCGGGAAGTCGCCGAAGCGCGCACCGTTGCCCAGGTCCACCGCGTGGATCCACACCTCGCGGGTGCGCATCCACGCGGTCTCCTCGGCCGGCACCATCCGGCCCTGCGCGGTGCGGACCTGCGCCTGCCATGCCGACTCCGGCAGGTGCCGCCACTTCTCGTCGAGCCGGGCCACGGTGTGGGCGAACAGGTTCCGCAGCGCCGCGGCGTTCAGGGTGGCGCCTTCGGCGATCTCCTGTGCGCGCTGCTCGGTGGAGGCGTACATGGGCGTCTCGACGCCCGTGGCCGCCCAGTCCATGAGCCGGCACAGGGCCGCGGCGTTGTAGCCGACGTGCGCGACGAGGTGCTTGCGGGTCCATCCCTCGAGCGCGGTCGGGGCGTCCAGCTCGTCGTCGGTGAGTTCGGCGAGCCGCTGGGAGAAGTACGCGGTGCCGCGCCGGGCGATCAGCAGCCGCTCGGACAGGTCGAGATCGTTGAACCCCACAGGCGTGCTCCTACTTGACGACGGTCTTGTTGCGCACCGTACCGAGGCCCTCGATGCTGACCTCGACGGTCTCCCCGTTGCCGATGTAGCGGGCGGGCTTGCGGGCGTGCCCGACGCCGCCGGTGGTGCCGGTGATGATGACGTCGCCGGGCTGCAGGGTGACGATGTGGGAGATGTAGTCCACCAGCTTGGCCGGGGTGAACACCAGGTCGTCGGTGGTGGCCGACTGCATGACCTCCCCTTCGAGCCGGGTCTCGATGCGGCTGCCGAGGGTGTAGTCGGTGCTCAGGAACGGACCGAAGCCGCTGGTCTTCTCGAAGGTCTTGCCCTGGTCCCACTGCAGCGTGCGGTACTGGTAGTCACGCATCGTGTAGTCGTTGATCACCGAGTAGCCGGCGATGTACTGCTCGGCGTCGGCCTCGGACACCTGGTAGGCCTGCTTGCCGACGACGACGGCGAGCTCGGCCTCCCAGTCGAGCTGACCGGCGGCGTACTCGGGGACGATCACGTCGTCGTAGGGGCCGGTGAGGGCCTCCTTGAACTTCGAGAACAGCGTCGGGTACTCGGGCAGGTCGCGGCCCATCTCCTTGATGTGGGTCGCGTAGTTCAGGCCGACGCAGACGATCTTGCCGGGGTGGGGCACGACCGGCGCGTAGTCGGCGTTTGCCAGGTCGACGGTGCGGCCGGCGGCCTGCTCGGCGACGGTCTTCCAGTTCGGGTCGGCCAGCAGCGCGGACAGGTCGGCGTAGCCGTCGATCACGGTGGCGGTGGTGTCGGAATCGACGCGCACGGCGGCGGTGGTGCCGTCGAGGCGGAGGGTGGCGAGTCGCATGTCGGGTCAGGCTCCTTCGGAGATGTAGGTGCGGTTGAAGTGCAGGCGTTCGACGATGGGGGCGTCGGAGAAGGCGAACAGGTCGACGCCGCCGTCGGTCTCGAGCGACCACTCCACCCAGGACGGCACGACGATCATGTCGCCCTTGGTGACGTCGTGGTCGGTGCCGCCGAGGTGGAACCGGCCTTCGCCCTCGAAGACCTGGAACACGGTCGAGCCGACGTCGCGCCGGGTGCGGGTGTGGGCGCCGGCCCGCAGCCGGTGGAACTCGGCGCGGATGGTGGGCATGACGTCGCCGCCGGTGGTCGGGTTGGTGTACCGGATCGCGGCATGGCCCGGTTCGGGGGTGGCGGCGTAGCCCTCGTCCTCGAGGGCGAGCTGCTCGTTCAGCGCGGCGTCGGTGTACTTCCAGCGGTAGCACGCGATCGGCGAGCTGGCCTTGGCGTCGAGACCGACCAGCGGGCGCAGGCCCGGGTGCACCCACAGCCGCTCGGAACGGGAGACGTCGGGGGTGGACTCGTCGGTCACCCCGTCGGATCCGAACTCGAAGAACCCGGTGTCGGTGTAGTTGACGAACGGGATGTCGAGACCGTCGATCCACGCCATCGGGTGGTCGGTCTCGTTGTGGTGACCGTGGAAGTTCCAGCCGGGGGTGAGCAGGAAGTCGCCGCGGCACATGGCCACCGGATCGCCGTTGACGACGGTCCACACGCCTTCGCCCTCGACGACGAACCGGAAGGCGTTCTGCGAGTGCCGGTGCTCGGGCGCGGTCTCCTTGGGCCCGAGGTACTGGATCGCCGCCCACAGCGTGGGGGTGACGTAGGGGACGCCGCCGAGACCGGGGTTGGCCAGGGCGATGGCACGCCGCTCGCCGCCGCGGCCCACGGGGACGAGGTCACCGGCCCGCTGGGCGAGCGGGTACAGGGTCGACCACTTCCAGACGAACGGCACGGCCTTCGACGTCGGCACCATCGGCATCAGGTCGCCGAGCTGGGTCCACAGCGGGTTGAGGTGCTCGGCCTCGAAGTCCGTGTAGAGCTGCTGGAGCTCGGGATCGGTGTTCTCGGTTGCGGTCATGACCTCTCCTCGTGAAGCGGGACACATGCGGCGTTGATCTCAACGTAGGTCCCCCGGTCCCGCGCAGCCCATGCAATTCTTCTATACGGAATATTTGCCGGGCCTGCTGTCGGGGCACCGTGCGTCACTCGATGTGCGCGACCTCGACCTCGATCCCCCGGATCGCCGCCCGCATCCGGGAGACGAGGGGACCGTTGAGGTGCTGGCGGTACCGCGTGACCGGCACGGCCGCCGTGAGCGCCGCGATCGCCCGTCCCTGCCCGTTGCGGACGGCGACACCGAAGGCGGCGACCCCCTCCTCCGTCTGCTCGACGTTGACGGCGAACCCCACCTTGCGGGCCGCCTCGAGTTCGGTGAGGAACACCTCGAATTCGCCGGGGGCGAGCCGGCGGTCCACCCCGTAACCCACGGTCGGGCGCGGATCGACGTGCGGCTCCTCCGGCGGCCGCAGGTAGAGCTGCTCGAGCGTCTGTCTCGGCAACTCCGCCAGCAGGATTCGCCCTCCAGCGGTGAGTTCGGCGGGGAGCACCTGCCCCTGCCGGTCACCGACCCGCAGCATCGACTCGGACTCCGCGGAGTAGAGAAACCGGGCCTGCGACCCCACCCGGACGACGAGGTTGATCGTCTCGCCGGTCAGGATCGCCAGGGCCTCCATGTGCGGCCTGCTGATGTCGGTGAGCTCCCGCGTCCAGCCCTGTTGCGCGGGCCCCACCCCCATCGCGGGACCGGGATGGTAGCGGCGCTTCTCGTCCTGCACGGCGAACCCGCGGTAGACCAGCATCGAGAGCAGGCGGTGGGCCGTCGACGGCGCCGTCCCGAGTTCCTCCGCGGCATCCTTGAGCCGCAGCGCGCCGACGTCGCGGAGCATCTGCAGCAACCGCAGCGCGTTGTCCACCGACTCGAGCGCATACGACGGCCGAGTGATCGTCTTGGACGCCTTCTTCGACGCCGCCGGTTTTTTCTGCACAACAGAACTTTATTGCACCGGCGTAGTGGGGCGCATCACGGTAGAGGCATGCACAGTTCCCCCGACGCCGTCGCCTCCGGCGACCGCACGATCGTCCTGCATCGCGGGACAGCGCTCGCCGTGATCGTCTGCTGGCTGTTCGTCGTCTTCGACGGGTACGACCTCATCGTCTACGGCAACGTCATCTCGAGCCTCCAGGACGAGTGGGGCATCAGCGCCGCGACCGCCGGCACCCTCGGCAGCCTCGCCTTCCTCGGCATGATGATCGGGGCGGTGCTCGCCGGGCGCCTGTCCGACGCGATCGGCCGCAAGCAGGCCGTCATCGGCTGCGTCGTGGTGTTGTCGGTGTTCACCACGCTCTGTGCCGTCGCGACCGGCCCGATCATGTTCGGGGCGATGCGGCTGATCGCCGGACTGGGCCTCGGCGGCCTGGTCCCCACGTCGAACGCGCTGGCCGCCGAACTCGTCCCGCCGCGGTGGCGTGCCGCCGTCGCGACGATGATGATGTCGGGCGTGCCGATCGGCGGGTCCGTCGCGGCCCTGCTCGGCATCCCCGTCATTCCCAACTGGGGCTGGCGCCCGATGTTCCTGTTCGCCCTCGTGCCCCTGTTCGTGCTGGTGCCGCTGGCGCTGAAGTACCTGCCCAACACGCATTCCAAGACCGACGCCCCCGTCGGAGGCGGTTTCCGCGAACTGCTCGGTGCCCGGTTCCGGACCATCAGCATCATGTTCGCCCTCGTCACCGTGGTGACGCTGCTCGCCTGGTACGGACTGGGCACCTGGCTGCCGAAGCTGATGCTGAACGAGGGCACCGACCTCGGCAGCGCCCTGACCTTCGCGCTCGCGCTGAACCTCGGCGCGGTGGCCGGTTCGTTCATCACCGCCTGGGGCGGCGTGCGGTTCGGCACCGTGCCCACGAGCATCGTCGCCGCGTTCGTCGCCGGTGTCGCGCTGCTCGCCCTGCTGCTCTCCCCACCCACCGCGATCGTGTACGCGATCTTCGTGCTCGCCGGCGTCGGCACCCACGGAACCCAGTGCCTGATCATCGCGGCAGTGGCCTCCTACTACCCCGACCACCTGCGCGGCACCGCGCTCGGCTGGGCTCTGGGCGTCGGCCGGATCGGCGCCGTCGCGGCCCCGCAGATCGGCGGCTTGCTGCTCGCCGCCGGGCTGGGCGCGAACTCCAACTTCATCCTCTTCGGTGTGAGCGCACTGATCGCTTCGCTGCTGCTGACCGTCGTGTGGAAGCGATTCCCCGTCAGCGACGACGCGCCGCGCGGGCCGGTCCTCGCCCACTGATCCACCCCTCATCTCGATACCGACCACAAGGAGTGTCATGTCCGATCTGAAGGACGCACGGGTTCTCATCGCCGGCGGCGGAATCGGCGGCGTCGCCAACGCCCTCGCCCTCGCCCTCCGGGGTGCCGAGGTCACGCTGTTCGAACGCGCGTCGGAGTTCGGCGAGGTGGGCGCCGGACTGCAGATCGGCCCGCACGGCTCGCGCATCCTCCAGGCCCTCGGGGTCTACGACGAGGTCATCTCCAAGGGGGTCCTGCCGAAGAACCTCGTCTTCCGCGACGCCGTCACCGCCGAGATCCTCACCAAGGTCGACCTCGGCCACGACTACCAGCAGCACTACGGCGGCGTGTACTTCGTCGTGCACCGCTCCGATCTGCACTCGGTCCTCGTCGAGGCCGCCCGCCGGGCCGGCGCCGACCTGCGCACCGACGCCGCCGTGCACGACGTCGTCACCGAGGGCGACAAGGTCCGCGTCGTTCTCGAGAGCGGCGAGGAGCACGTCGGCGACATCGCCCTCGGCATGGACGGCCTGCACTCGCGGCTGCGCCCGAAGCTGTCCGACGACAAGCCGGTCGGCTCCGGGTACGTCGCCTTCCGCGGCACGTTCCCGATGAACGAGGTCCCGCTCGAAGAGGAGATCGAGGACGTCGTCGGCTACATCGGCCCGCGCTGCCACTTCATCCAGTACCCGCTGCGCCAGGGCGAGATGCTCAACCAGGTGGCCGTCTTCCAGTCGCCCGCCTTCCTGCGCGGCGAGGAGAAGTGGGGCAGCCCGGAAGAACTCGCGCACGCCTACGACCACTGCCACGAGAGCGTGCAGACCGCGCTGAAGTACCTGTGGACCGACCGGTGGTGGCCGATGTTCGACCGCAACCCGATCGACAACTGGGTCGACGGCCGCATGATCCTGCTCGGCGATGCCGCCCATCCCCCGCTGCAGTACCTCGCCTCCGGTGCCGTGATGGCCCTCGAGGACGCCAAGTGCCTGGCCGACTACGCCGCCGAGGACTACCGGGGCGACAACGCCAACTGGCCGAAGATCCTGCGCGACGTCAACGCCGAGCGCGCCCCGCGCTGCAACCGCATCCTCACCACCGGCCGCATGTGGGGCGACCTGTGGCACCTCGACGGCGCCGGCCGCGAGGCCCGCAACGAGCTGTTCCGCACCCGCGACACCTCGAGCTACAAGTACACCGACTGGCTGTGGGGCTACAGCTCAGACCGCAACCGCTGACCCCACCGTCGCCGGCCCGGTCGGCCGAACGAGCGGGCCGAATGTCACACCGGTTCGATTGAATCGAACCGGTGTGACATCCGGCCACGGGCTCGTAGGCTGGCGCGCATGGGGTCACTGCGGGCTGCCGTCGTGGGCGGGGGGATCATCGGGGCCGCCACCGCGCGCGAGCTGGCGATACACGGCGCCGACGTCACGCTGTTCGAGAAGGAGCCCCGGCTCGCCGCGCACCAGACCGGCCACAACAGCGGCGTCGTGCACGCCGGGCTGTACTACCCACCCGGCAGCCTCAAGGCGCGCCTGTGCCGGCGCGGGGTGCACCTGCTCGCCGAATTCACCGCCGCCCGCGGCCTGCCGTACGACGAGTGCGGCAAGATCGTCGTCGCACTCGACGAGAGTGAACTCGGCCGGCTCGACGCCATCCACGAACGCGCCGTCGCCAACGGCGTGCCCGGGATCCGCCGCATCGGGCCGGACGAGATCACCGGCATCGAGCCGCACGCGCGCGGCATCGCCGCCCTGCACTCCCCGCACACCGCGATCGTCGACTACGCCGCGGTGACCACCGCGCTCGCCACCGACGTCGACGCGGCGGGTGGCACCGTCCGGCTCGCGACGCCCGTCACGGCGATCCGCCCCCGCGGCGACGAGGTGCTGGTCGGCACCGACACCGGCACGGACAGCTTCGACCTGGTGATCACGTGCGCGGGCCTGCAGTCGGACCGGCTCGCCCACGGTGCGGGCGATCGCGCGACGCCCGCGATCGTCCCGTTCCTCGGCGACTACCATCTGTTGCGGCCCGAGGTGGCCGGACGGGTGCGCGGGTTGATCTATCCGGTGCCCGATCCGCGGTACCCGTTCCTCGGGGTCCACCTGACCAAACGGATCGACGGGCAGATCATGGTCGGTCCCAACGCCTTCCTCGCCCCCGGCCGGGAGGCGTACGACCGCAGGTCGCGGTCGCTGCGTGACCTGCGTGACGCCGTGTTCTTCCCCGGCTTCCGCAGGTTCGCCGCGCGCAACGTCCCGGCCGCGATGCGCGAGTTGCGCACGGCGGTGAGCATCCGGCGGTTCGTCGCCGAGGCCGCGAAGTACGTGCCCGGACTGACCGTCGCCGATGTGTTGCCGGGCCCGCGGGGGATTCGCGCGCAGGCGATGGAAGCCGACGGCTCGCTCGTCGACGACTTCGTCATCACCGGGCACGGGCGCGTGGTGCACCTGCGCAATGCGCCCTCCCCCGGCGCGACGTCGTCGATGGCGATCGCCGAGTACCTGGTGGAGGCGGCGCTCGAACGGGCGGGCCTGCAGACCTGACGTCCCGGTGTCACCGTCGCCAGAACAGGTGGTGGATCACTCCGCTCGGGCTGGGCACGACCTCGAGGTGGAACCGGTCGAGCAGCTCGTCGGGCGACTCCCACAGTCGCACTCCGGCTCCGAGCTGCACCGCCGGCACCACCGCCACGTGCATGGTGTCGACGAGGTCGGCGTCGAGGAATTCCCGGATGGTGGTGGCCCCGCCGCCGAGCCGGACGTCCCTGCCCTGCGCCGCCTCCCGTGCCTGCGCGAGGACCGTGGCCGGGTCGCCGTCCACGAAGTGGAACGTGGTGTCGGACAGCGTGAACGACGGTCGCGGATGGTGGGTCAGCACGAACACCGGGGTGTGGAAGGGCGGTTCGCCGCCCCACCAGCCGCGCCAGTCGTGGTCCTGCCACGGCCCCCGCTGCGGGCCGAACTTGTTCCGGCCCATGATCTCGGCACCGATGTTGTGGGCGAAGTCCCGCGTGAAGTAGTCGTCGAGGCCCCGGCTCCCGCCCGGGTCGGTACGGTTGGGCCAGCTCGCGGTCGCGCCGGCCCACGCGAACATCGAACCGGGGTCCGCGTGCCCGAACGGCCGCTCGAGGCTCTGGCCTTCCCCGGCTCCGAAACCGTCCCCTGAGACGGCGAAGTTCTGAACCTTCACCAGCTGATGCACCGGGCACCTCCTGCACTGTCGACAGCATTGCACAGGTTCGGACTCCGCGAGGCGGACGAATTCATCGGCGCACGAGAGATCCGTGCGTTCACACGACGTACGTCTCGAGCCACCGCTTCATCACGGCGGTGGCGTGCGCGAGCGTCTCGGGCTGCACCGACCGCAACTCGGCCGCGACGACGCCGGCCGTCCCGGGCCCGAGAGCCGCCTCGAGCGACGCCCGGTACTCGTCGATCGCGAGCCAGTCGGTCAGCTGGCCGGCGTCGGCCTCGAGATGGAACTGCACGCCGTAGCTGCTTCCGTGCCGGAACACCTGGTTCGGGTAGGCCCGCGACGAGGCGAGCAGGGTCGCGCCCGCCGGCAGGTCGAAGGTGTCGGCGTGCCACTGCAGGACCGGGAACGTGGCCGGCAGCTCGCCCCACACCGGATCGGCCGCCGAGGCGTGCGCGAGTTCGACCTCGCACACACCGACCTCCGGGAGGGGACCGGTGCGGACGTCGGCGCCGAGGGCCGCGGCGAGCAACTGGGCGCCGAGACACACGCCCCACACCGGGATGCCGGCGGCCCCGGCCGCCCGCAGGTAGGCGATCTCCTCGCCGAGCCACGGCACTGTCGCGACGTCGGCGACGCCCATCGGGCCGCCCATGACCACGACGGCGGCGTAGTCGAGGGCCGCGGGCACCGGGTCGCGCCAGAGCCGCACGGTGTGGACCTGCGCGTACTGCTCGAGCACCGGCAGGTACGCGGCCGGGCCCTCGCATTCGACGTGGCGGAGTTCCAGGACGACAGGGTTCATCGCCCCAGCATGCCCGTTGTACGTTGCCGCGCGGGTGCCCGGAGCGTGAACGTTCGGTGAGCGGACGTCGCCGGTCCGTGCTCCCCCACCGACGACCGTTGCCGTGGTGCGATGGGAAGGACGCGGTCCGGCGGGCGGGCCGACGACGGAAGGAGTCGACATGGCACGGATCGTGATCATCGGCGGGCACGGAAAGGTGGCACTGCACCTCGAGCGGCTGCTCGCCGACGCCGGCGACGAGGTGACCGCGGTGATCCGCAACCCGGATCACGCGGACGACGTGCGCGCTGCGGGTGCGACGCCGGTCGTGGCCGACGTCGAGCACCTCGGCGTCGACGACCTCGTGCCGCTGCTCGAGGGGCACGACGCGGTGGTGTGGTCGGCGGGCGCGGGCGGTGGCAACCCGCAGCGCACGTACGCCGTGGACCGCGACGCGGCGATCGACTCGATGACGGCGGCCGAGCGTGCGGGGGTGCGCCGCTACGTGATGGTGTCGTACTTCGGGGCCGGCCCGGACCACGGCGTCCCCGAGGACAACGGCTTCTACGCGTACGCCGAAGCGAAGGCAGCCGCGGACGCGCACCTGCGCGGCACGGACCTGGACTGGACGATCCTGGGCCCGAGCGCGCTGACCCTCGATCCGCCGACCGGCCGGATCGCGACCGGCCCGGACGCCGGCAAGGGACAGGTCTCGCGGGCGGACGTGGCGGCAGTCGCGGCTGCGGTGCTGCACCGGCCCGCGACGGTGCGACGCACGATCGAGTTCAACAACGGGGACACCCCGATCGAGGACGCTCTCGACGCCCTCGGCTGAGATGCCCTTGACGGGCACTGCGGGCGAGACCGATCGTGGAAGCGGTCGGCAGTATCGGCTCGACGACAGGGGCACCACAATGAAGGTTCTCGTTGCGTACGCCAGCCGGCACGGCGCCACCGCCGGGATCGCGGAGCGGATCGCCGAGGTGATCCGGGCGGAGGGCCACACGGCGGACACGGTGGAACTGCCGGCGGCGGCATCGGTGGACGACTACGACGCCTGCGTCGTCGGCAGCTCGGCGTATCTGGGGCACTGGGAGAAGGCGGCGAGCGCGTTCGTCCGCGAGCATCGCGACGGGCTCGTCGCCCGGCCGGTCTGGCTGTTCACCAGCGGACCGCTCGGCACCGAGGAGGTCGACGAGCAGGGACAGAACGTGCGGGAGAGCGCCTCCCCGCGGGAACTGCCGGAGCTGACCGATGCGATCGCGCCCCGCGAGCATCACGTGTTCTTCGGCGCGCTCGACCCGAAGACGCTCGGAGTCGGGGCGCGGGTGATGCGCAAGCTTCCTGCCGGCCGGAAACTGCTGCCCGAAGGAGATTTCCGGGACTGGCCGGAGATCGAGGACTGGGCGCGGAGCATCGTCCGGGCGCTGGCGTGATCGCAGCGCAGGAGGGCACCTGGGACTCGGGCATGCCCTACCTGTGCGCCGGGACGGGACCGCCGCTGCTGTTCATGCCCGGCTTGTCCACTCACCACCGGCAGCCCCGCGGCTTCGACCGCCGCACCCAGCTCGCGCAGATCGCGCCCTGGACTACGACGCGGCAGGTGTGGTGGGTGAACCGCCGGCCGGGCCTGCCGCCGGGGACCACCATGGCCGACCTCGCCCACGACTACGCGGTGGCGATGCCCGGCCGCTTCCCCGGCCCGGTCGATGTGCTCGGCGTCTCGACCGGCGGCAGCGTCGCGCTCCAGCTGGCTCTCGACCATCCGCAGCTGGTGCGCCGACTGGTGCTCGTGGCCTCGGCGGCCCACCTCGGCCCCGGCCGCGACGTGCAGCGACGGGCCGCGGCGGCCGTGCGGGCGGGGCACCCGCGACGGGCGATGGCGGCGCTCGCGGCGACGACGGGCGCGCGACCGTGGTCGCGCCGGCTGTTGTGGGTACTGGGATGGCTGCTCGAGCCGTCGGGCGCCCGGCACGGATACGACGATTTCCTCGTCGTCGTCGACGCCGAGGACCGGTTCGACGTGACCGCCCGGCTCGGCGAGGTGACGTGTCCGGTGCTGGTGCTCGGCGGTGACCGGGACGGGTTCTACGGCGCCGACCTGTTCCGGGAGGTGGCGGACGGTGTGCCGCGGGGACGAGCCGTCGTCCGGCCCGGGGTGGGCCACCTGGGCGTGATGTCCGGCGACCGGTGGGTGCGGGACGCGTCGAGCTTTCTCGACACGCCCGACGCGCCGGGCTTCCCCGGGACGTGGCAGCCGCCTTCCGTCGCGGCCGGATAATCGGCAGGTCCGGCGCGGCCGGATGATCATCGGGACAGGCCGGCGGAGGGAGCGCACGTGAAGGTACTGGTCGCGTACACGACGGCGTACGGGGCGACGCGCGGCGTGGCAGAACGGATCGCGCAGCGGCTCACCGAGGCCGGGCACGAGGCGGACCTGTGCGATCTCGCCGGGCCGGTCGATCCGTCGGCCCATTCCGCCGTCGTGCTCGGCAGCTCGGTACACAACGGTCAGTGGCTCGCACCCGCCGCCCGTTTCGCGGATCTGCATCGCGCGCACCTCGCGGGCAAACCCGCGTGGTTGTTCTCGGTGCAGACCGTCGGTACGACGAGCGCCATGATCTCCGCGCGCCTCGCCCGCTGGGTGCGACCGAAAATTAGGGAACCGAAGGTGGCGGCCACGCTGCGGGCGACGGCGAACGTGCGCGAGTACCGGGCGTTCGCCGGCGCGATCGAGCCGGAGCAGTGGCCGGGGATCGTGGGGCGGGTGGTGTTCCGCCTGGCCGGCGGCCGGTACGGCGATCACCGGGACTGGGCCGACATCGATGCCTTCGCCGCGCGGATCATCCGGAACATCGACGGACTGTAGGGCCGAAAATCACATTTCCGATCGACCTCGTATTTCACGCGAACAGAACATTTCGGTAATTCTCCGGCACCTCGTCCGCGACGTTGCGAGAAAATTCTATTTCTGTTGAAGAACACCCTGAACAGCGACGATACTCGACGGTCGGCAAAACAGGTTGATCGGTATCCTCGTACACCTGCGGCACGCCCGTGCCCCGTGTTACACATGGAAAGGACACCCGCACATCGAACGAAAGGGCTCGCATGTCTGCGCAAATTCTGGAATTGCTCGGCTCCCTCGACCTCGGGGAAATCCTGGCGCGGCTGCTCGACAGTCTCGGTAGTTGATCGTCGGAGAATCGAGGGTCCGCACATGCCCCGTGCGGACCCTTTCCCGTCGCAGCATCTCTCGCCGTAGCATCGAAGATCCGGGACCTGCCGACCCTCGAAGGTGACTCTCATGCGCCGTGCGCGATCGTCCCGCTCGCGAACGACCGCGGCGCTCTCGGCCGCCCTGATCGGGGCCGCCCTCCTCGTCGGCGCACCCGCGGTCGCCCAGCCCGATCCCGGTGGCTCGTACATCCAGCGGGTCGAGGAGCACGGCGCCCGGCAGCGCACCCTGTTCGTGTACTCGGCGTCGATGCAGCGCGTGATCCCGGTGGCCGTGCTGACGCCGCGGGACACCGGTGCCCCACGCCCGGTGCTGTATCTGCTCGCCGGTGCGGGCGGCGGTGACGGCGGCACCCTCACCTGGCTCGACCGTACGGACGTGGCCGACTTCTTCGCCGACAAGGACGTCAACGTCGTGCTGCCGCTCGACGGCGCGTTCAGCTACTACACCGACTGGAAGCAGGACGACCCTGTCCTCGGCCGGAACAAGTGGACGACTTTCCTGACCCGGGAACTGCCGCCGATCGTCGACGCGGCTCTCGGCACCACCGGAGCCAATGCCATTGCGGGCCTGTCGATGTCGGGCACTTCGGTCCTGAGCCTCGCAGAGTCCGCGCCGGGGTTGTACCGCGGGGTCGGTGCCTTCAGCGGCTGCGCCCAGACCAGCACCCGTCCCGGCCGGACCTACGTCGAGCTCGTCGTCGAGGTGCGCGGCGGAGGCGACACCGACAACATGTGGGGGCCCGAGGGCGATCCCGCCTGGGTGGCGAACGATCCGTACGTCAACGCCGAGAAGCTGCGCGGAACGCAGATCTACCTGTCCAACGGCACCGGGCTGCCCGGTCCGTACGACCGGCTCGATCATCCGAACGTCGGCGGCGACCCGGCGAACCTCGCCGAACAGGTCGTCGTCGGAGGCATCATCGAGGCCGCCACCAACGAGTGCACGCATCAGCTGGCCCGCCGCCTCGCCGAGCTCGGCATCCCGGCCACCGTCGACTTCCGGCCCGTGGGTACCCATTCCTGGGGCTACTGGCAGGAGGACCTGCACCGCGCGTGGCCGATGCTCGGGGCCTCGGTGGGTGCCTGAGACGCGGCGGCGCAGGGGGTGCCTGAGACACGACGGCGCCGACGCCCGGGATCGCCGGACGCCGGCGCCGTCGCCAGACGGAATCAGGCCTGTGGCGCCAGTTCCCGGGTGGACACCGGCGACGTGTCGGTCGCCGCTGCGATGGCTTCTTCGAACTCGCGGTGACCGGCCTGCGACCCGAGCTGCAGCGCGAGCCGCACCAGGAAGCCTTCCCGGTCGGACGGATCGACCTGGTCGAGCGCGTCGGACAGACCGAGCCAGACGTTCTCACGACGCTGCTCGTCCTCGGTGAGGATCTGCGCAGGCCGCGCGGGGACCGCCGGCCCCTCGGGGGCCGTGCCGGCGCGGAGCGCAGCGGCCACGCCGGACAGGTCGCCGACCGGCACCCGGCACAGCAGCAGCCCGTCGGGCCGGATCACGAACGCCTCACCCCCGATCGCACCGAGCGCTTCGGCCAGGTCGGGCGCGTCGAGCACCGTGACCTCGTCGGCACCGGAACTGTCGGCGCCGACGACGACGGCCCGCACACTCTCCGGCGCCAGTGCGGCGGCGAGGTCGGCCGCGGCCGCGGAGAGCGCGGCACTGCCGGCGGCGTCGAGACCGAAGCCCACGACCGCGAACCCGTTGCCGCGCACCGCGTTGAGCGACGACTCGGTGCTGCCGCCGACGGCGGCGACCCGCACGCGGCGGTCCTCGACGGGGTCACCGGGCAGGACCCCGGTCAGGCCCTCCGCGACGGGCCAGGTCAGCGGCGACAGCCGGGCGTGGGTGGCGCTGGACTGGCGCGGGTTGATCAGTTCCCCGAATTCGGGGCGGTTCACGGCGAGGGCGAGCACGGCGTCGCGGGTGGTGCGGTAGCCGTGGGTTCCCGGGGACATGATGAGGGTGGACTTGCCGGCGTTCGCGACGTTCTGCTCCCAGGCGTCGTGCCGCTCGATCGAGTACGCCTGCAGCAGCGCGCGATCGGCGTTGCCGTGGACGACGGCGGCGAGCTGCCAGGCCAGCGTCTCGGCGTCCTCCATGCCGGAGTTCAGGCCGCGCACGCCGAAGATCGGCACGAGGTGTGCGGCGTCGCCGGCGAAGAGGATGCGGTCGTGGGTGAACTCGCGCAGCGCAAGGGCGCGGGCGCAGTAGAACCCATGCCACTCGAGCGTCCAGGGCAGGTCGTTCTGCAGCCAGTCCAGGTGCTTGGTGATGCGGGCCCGGATGGCGTCCTCCCGGGTCTCGATCTCCGCGTCCTCGGACGGATCGAGCTGGTAGTCGATGCGCCAGATGTTCTTCGGCTGCTTGTGCATGATGATCGTCGAGCCGGGGTTGCTCGGCGGATCGAACCAGACCATGCGCTCGGCGGGCAGCTCCGACTCCCAGTGGATGTCGGCGATGACGTAGCGGCCCTCGTAGTTGGTGCCCTCGAGTCGCAGACCGGCGAGTTCCCGCATGCGGCTGCGGCCGCCGTCGGCGGCGACGACCCACGCGGCCCGCAGGTGGCGCTTGCCGAAGGCGGTGTCGACCTCGAGGGTCACCTGATCGTCGTCCCGCAGGATGCCGGCGATGCTCGCCTGCCAGTGCAGGGTGATCAGCGGGTTCTGCTCGATGGTGTCGACGACGATCTGCTCGTACTCGGACTGCGAGACGTTGATCATCGGCGGTCGCACGTCGAACTCGCGTTGCGGCATCCGGAAGTGCAGCACCTGCTGGTCGCGGTAGAAGCTGCGGCCGCCGACCCAGGGCAGGACGATCTTCTCGAGTTCGGCACCGAAGCCGAGGCGTGCGGCGGCCTCGAGGCTGTGCCGGGAGATGCAGATGGCGCGGCTGCCGAAGGAGACCTGGTCTGCCGCCTCGAGGATCGTCACGGGGATGCCGCGCTGGGCCAGGCCGAGGGCGACGGCCATGCCGACGGGTCCGGCGCCGACGACGACCACGGGCAGCGCCTCGGCGTCGGGCTGCATCGACGCGAAGTCGGAGGCGGGGTACTTGCGGGGCTGGTAGTAGGTCGACATGTCTCAGGCCACTTCCTGCTCGGACCGACGGGATTGCGCCACCGCGACCGCCGGGTCGTGGGGGTGACGGAGAAGAAGGATGCTGACCAGGCTGACGAGCGCGATCAGCACGAAGTACGCGGTGACGGCGAGCGAGGTGCCGAAGGCCGCGAAGAGGGAGGTCGCCACGATGGGGGCGAGGCCGCCGCCGAGGATCGCCCCGATCTGGTAGCCGAGCGACGCGCCGCTGTAGCGGATGTGGGCGGGGAACAGCTCGGCGAACAGGGCGGACTGGGGTCCGGCGCAGGCTCCGAGGACGAAGCCGAGGGCGATCATCGCGACGAGCATCACGGGCAGCATCGCGGTGTCCATCAGCGGGAAGAACAGGGCTGCGACGATCACGAGGGCGCTCGAGCTGATGATGTAGACGCGGCGCCGGCCGATGATGTCGGACTTGTAGGCGCTGATCGCCATGCCGGCCATCCAGAACGGGCACGAGGCGATGAGCAGGAACAGCATCGTGGACTTGCCGAAGCCCAGCTCCGCCTCGCCGTACTTGAGGACGTAGACCATGTAGGCGTAGGCGATGCCGTTGGTGGCGACGAAGGTGCCGCCGGCGAGCAGCACGGTCTTCCAGTGCTTGACGAGGACCTCGGCGAGCGGGAGCTTGACCTCACCGGCCGCATCGCGGCTCGCCTCGAAGTCGGCGCTCTCCTCGAGCCCGAGCCGGATCCACATGGCGACGACGACGAGGACGGCGCTGAGCAGGAACGGCACGCGCCAGCCCCAGGCCGCGAAGGCGGCATCGTCGAGGACGGCCGTCAGCGGCAGGAAGACGAGATTGGCGAGGAGGACGCCCGCGGGGACGCCGATCTGGGGCGCGGCGCCGTAGAGGCCACGCTTGCCGACCGGGGCGTTCTCGGTGGCGACGAGGACCGCGCCGCCCCATTCGCCGCCGACGCCGAGGCCCTGGACGAAGCGCAGGGCCACCAGCAGGACCGGGGCGGCGACGCCGATCGCGGCGTAGTTGGGCAGCAGGCCGATGGCGACGGTCGCGAAGCCCATCAGCAGCAGCGAGGTGACGAGCATCGACTTGCGGCCGACGCGATCACCGAAGTGACCCATGACGATGCCGCCGATGGGCCGGGCCACGAAGCCGACGGCGAGGGTTGCGAAGGCGGCGAGGGTGCCGGCCAGTTCGGAGGTTCCGGGGAAGAACTGCGGCCCGAGCACGAGGGCCGCGGCGGTGCCGTAGATGAAGAAGTCGTACCACTCGATCGCGGTGCCGACGAAGCTGCCGAGCGCGGCCTTGCGGGCCTTGCGCTGCAGTACCTCCGGCGAGGGCGCCGGTGCGGTGATCGTCATGGGTGCTTGCCTTTCACGATGCGGCCCGCGTCACGGCGGACCCGGCAAGCATGACCCCCATCACAAGCCGTTGAAAAGCTCAACTATTCGCGCTGTTTCCCCGGAAAATCCGTGGTACTCGGGATAACCGCACTTCAGGGCCGTGCACTCGGTGTCCCAGCGGTGGAGGCGAAGTGAATGAATGCTCGTGTCACCCGGCTGAGCATCGAATCCTGATGCCACGCGACGACCACGTCGACCGAATCCGGAACCGGGTCGACGAGCGGCCGGACGACGAGCGGGAGATTCTCGTACGTCACGTCGAGCGGGGGCCGCTGCAGCAACAGGGTCCACCCGAGGCCACGGCCGACGAAGGCTCGCGCCGTCTCGTAGTTGGAGGTGCGGTAGGCGACGCGCGGCGCGAACCCGGCGCCCCGGCACACCTCCATCGCGTGGTTGCTGCTGGGCGGCGCGTCGAGCAGCACCATCGGGTCGTCGCGCAGGTCGGCCAGCCGCACCGGACCGTTCCCGCCGGCGAGACGGTGGTCCGGGCCGAGCAGCACCATCGGCTCGCGCGTCATCAGGGTCGCCTTGCGCCATTCCACGGACAGTTCGAGGTCGTAGACGATCGCGAGGTCGAGCTCGCCGTTGTCGAGCTGGGTGCGCAGCCGGTTCTGGGTGTCCTCCCGGAACTCGACCCGCGCCCGCGGGAAGCGCTGGGTGAATCCGGCGAGCAGCCCGGGCAGTACGGTCGGCCCGAGGGCGGGATAGCACCCGATGGCGACGGGTCCGGCCACGCTGCCGCCCGCGCCCACCGCGTCGGCCTGCAGTTCGCTCGCCTGGTGCAGCAGCACGCGGGCGCGGGCGAGCACCGCCTCCCCCATCGCCGTGAGCTGCACGCCCCGCGCCCGCCGTCGCACGGCCAGTTGCGTCTGGAGGGATTTCTCGAGGTCGGTGAGCGCCGCGGACAGCGCGGACTGCGACAGGTGCAGCCGCTCGGCGGCGCCGCTGATCGTTCCCGTCTCGGCGACGGCGACGAACGCCGCCAGCTGGCGCATGGTGAAGGTGGGAACCGCGTCGGGCCGGGTCATGCAGGCCACGGTATCGAGCGGGAGCTTCTCGTCCCCAGCGGGAGGTTGTCGCCGGTGCCACTCGACGAACGGCACATCGACAGCCCGGTGGTCGCGACAACCTCCCGCTCGCGCCCGTCGCGGCGCTCAGGTGGGCGCGCAGCAGCGCCACGTCTCGTCCGGCATCGACCGAGCGCGGTGGGGCCGGGCACCTGTGCGGTGCCCGGCCCCACCGGTGACGCGGATCAGGCGGTCAGGTCGACGTCCTTGCTCTCCTTGACGA
>NZ_JAUIZP010000047.1:0-42042 GCF_041414735.1 Rhodococcus sp. GXMU-t2271 | reverse complement strand
GGTGGGGCCGGGCACCTGTGGGGGGCCCGGCCCCACCGGTGACGCGGATCAGGCGGTCAGGTCGACGTCCTTGCTCTCCTTGACGAACAGCGCCAGGACCACGGCGCTGAGGGCGCACCCGGCGACCAGATAGACGATCACGTTGCCGATGGAGCCGGAACCGGCGTACAGCGAGGCGACGATGACCGGGGTGAAGCCGGCGCCGAGCAGGCTGCCGATCTGGTAGCCGAGCGACGCACCGGTGTAGCGGGCGCGGGTGCCGAACTGCTCGGCGAGGAACGCCGGCATGGGACCGAACGTCAGCGACTGCAGGACCGAGCAGGCGATCACGAAGGCCAGCACGACCAGCAGGAAGTTGCCGGACGAGGCGAGCTGGAACAGCGGCCACGCCAGGACGACCATGCCGACGAAGCCGGTCATCATGACGGGCTTGCGTCCGTAGATGTCCGACAGCCGGGCGGCGCCGAGGATGCCGAAGATCGCGACGAACTGGCAGATCGCGAAGGCGTTGAGGCCGGCCGAGCGCGACACGCCGTTCTCGGCGGCGTAGCTGATGACGAACGTCGAGAACAACGCCTGGATCACGAACGGTGCGGTGCACACCAGTCCCGCGAGGATCAGAGTGCGGGGGGCCCGCACGATCGTCAGCAGCGGAATGGGTTCCTTGGTCCGGGACTTCTTCTCCTCGGCGGCGCGCAGTGCCTCCTCGAAGACCGGGCTCTCGGCGATCCGGGCCCGGACGAACAGGCCGACGGCGAGCAGGACCGCGGAGAACAGGAACGGGACGCGCCAGCCCCACGAGAGGAAGTCGTCCTCCGGCAGCTGGGCGGCGAGCGAGAGGGCGACCGTGCCGAGCACGGCGCCGGTGGGGCCGCCGGCGTTGGTGAACGCCGCCGCGAAACCGCGGTTGCGGCCCTTGACGTGTTCGAGCGACATCAGGGCCGCCCCGCCCCATTCGCCGCCGATCGCGATGCCCTGCACGGCACGCAGCAGGATCAGCATCACCGCGCCCCAGGTGGGGATCGCCGGGACGAGACCGATGAGGAAGGAGGCGACACCCATGATCGTCATCGACAGCATGAGCATCTTCTTGCGGCCGACGCGGTCGCCGAAGTGGCCGAAGACGATGCCGCCGAGCGGACGGGACAGGTACCCGATGGCGAACGTCGCGTACGAGGCGATCAGCGCGAGGCCGGGGCTGAGGTTCGCGAAGAACACTGGGCCGAACACGAGCGCGGAGGCGGTCGCGTAGAGGATGAAGTCGTAGAACTCGACGGTGCTCCCGAGGTAGCTCGAGAAGACGACGCGACGGATGTCCTTGTTCCGCTCCGCCGGTGCGGCGACGGCCGTGCGTTCTGGGTCTGCGAGGGTCATGGTGGGTCCTTACTTTGCGAGGACGATGCTAGATCCGGTCGGCGGGGCCGCTCAGAAGGGGTAGGCGGGCACGTCGCGGCTGACGGTGATCCAGCGCGACTCGGTGAACGCTTCGATGCTGTTGGCGGCACCGCCGAAGCGGGCCCCGTTGCCGGAGGCGCCGAGACCGCCGAAGGGGATGTTGGCTTCGTCGCCGACGGTCTGGTCGTTGATGTGGGCGATGCCGGTGGGGATCCGGTCCGCGAGCGCGAGGCCCTTGCCGACGTCGCGGGTGAAGATGCCGAGCGAGAGCCCGTACTCGGTGTCGGTGGCCAGCGCCACCGCCTCGTCGAGGGTCGAGAACTTCACGACAGGAGCGACGGGCCCGAACACCTCCTGGGCGTAGGCGGGCGCGCCGGCGGGGACGTCGGCGAGGACGGTGGGCCGGTAGAACAGGCCCTCGTAGGTGCCACCGGCGACGAGCCGGGCGCCGGCGTCGACCGACGCGGTGACCAGGGCGTGGATCTTCTCGAGCTGGCCCCGGTCGATGATCGGGCCGAGCGCGACCTGCTCGGTGACCGGGTCTCCGACGGGCAGCGCCTCGGCCTTGGCGGCGAGCTGGGCGACGTACTCGTCGTAGACGGACTCGTGCACGATGTGCCGGCCGGTGGTCATGCACACCTGGCCCTGGTGCAGGAAGGATCCGGCGGCACCGGCCGAGACGGTGGCGGCGAGGTCGGCGTCGTCGAGGACGACGATCGCGGAGTTGCCGCCGAGTTCGAGGTGGACCTTCTTGAGGTTGCGGGAGGCGGCGGCGCCGACGGCCCGGCCGGCCGGGGTGGAGCCGGTGAAGGAGATCACCGGCACCCGCGGGTCGTCGACGAGGGCGGCGCCGACGTCCGCGCCGGCGGGCAGCACGGACAGCACCCCGGCGGGCAGACCCGCCTGCTCGAAGATGCGGGCGAGGGCCACGCCGCCGCAGACCGCGGTACGCGGGTCGGGCTTGAGGATCACGGCGTTGCCGAGGGCCAGCGCCGGCGCGACGGAACGGATCGCGAGGATCAACGGGAAGTTGAACGGCGCGATGACCCCGACGACCCCGACCGGGACCCGCTTCGACATGCTCAGGCGCGGCGCCTCGCTGGGCAGGATCTCGCCGAGCGCATGGGAGGGGAGGGCGGCACCCTCGTAGCACTCCTGCGCCGCGACGTGCGTCTCGAGCTGCGCCTTGGGACGCAGGGACCCGGACTCGCGCATGATCCAGCGCTCGATCTCGTCGGCGTGCTGCTGCCACAGGTCGCCGGCGCGGCGCATGACCGCGGCACGCTCGGTGTGCGGGCGGGCCGCCCAGTCGCGCTGGGCCGCGACGGCACGGTCGACGGCGCGCCCGAGGTCGCCCTCGTCAGCGAGGCCGACGCTGCCGAGTGTCGCGCCGGTCGCCGGTTCGACGACCTTGATCTCACCGGCCCCGCCGGGGGTCCAGTCCCCGGTGAAGATCTTTCCCTGCCAGATGGATTCGTCGAGAAGTGCCATCACGAACTCCTTGTGTACGGGTGCCGGACCGGCCGGCGGGCGAAGCGGGTCGCGGCGAGCGCGATCGGGTGAAGGGACGGCCGAGACGGCCGGACAGTGCGGGCCGCGCGGTGCGGGCTGGGCGCTCGCTCTGTGGAGTGGGCCCTCCGTTCGGCCCCTGAAGTATGGGTCACGTCACATTCGCGTGAAAAGCAGAATTAGCCGGTGATATTCCACAGGTCTGCTCAACAATGGCGGCATGTGGGACCCGGGCGGCGCCGGAGCCGGTCGCCGCCCGCGGACAGCGCAGCAGGTCAGTGGTGCGGCACGGCCGCGCCGAGAACGCCCCACGTGCGCAGGATCTCGTCCGGATCGTCCTGCCCGGGCACGGGCGGGGCCGTGGGCCGGCCCGCCGGTGTACGCGAGAAGCGGGGCGCCGGAGCAGGTTCGGGGTGACCGTCCCGGTACAGGAAGGTGCCCCGGGCGGTGAGGTGGGCGTCCGCGGGCGCCTCGCTCATCGAGAGGATCGGCGCGACGCACGCATCGGTGTCCCGGAAGATCGCCCCCCACTCGTCACGGGGGCGGGTGGCGAACACGCCGGCGATCCGCGCGCGCAGTTCCGGCCAGCGCCGGCGGTCCCACTGCCCCGGCAGCGCGTCGTCCGCGTCGAGGCCGAGTCCCGCGAGAAGCTGCGCGTAGAACGGTGGTTCGAGGGCCGCGACCGCGACGTGCCCGCCGTCGGAGGTCTCGTACACGTCGACGAACGGTGCCCCGGAGTCGATGAGGTTGGTGCCGCGCTCGTCGTTCCACGCGCCCCCGGCGAGCATCGAGTACGGGTTGGCCATCAGGTGCGCGACGCCGTCGACGATCGCGGCATCGACGACCTGACCGCGCCCGGAGCGCTGCGCCTCCCACAGGGCGGCGAGAATGCCGGACACGAGATACATTGCGCCGCCGCCGAAGTCACCGACCAGGCTGAGCGGAAGCTGCGGCGGTCCCCCGGCCCGGCCGATCGCGTGCAGCGATCCGACCAGGGCCTGATAGGTGGGGTCGTGCCCGGCACGCTGTGCGAGCGGCCCGTCCTGCCCCCAGCCGGTCATCCGGCCGTAGACCAGTTCCGGGTTGCGCGCCCAGCAGTCCTCGGGGCCCAGACCCAGGCGTTCGGTGACGCCGGGCCGGTAGCCCTCGATGAGCACGTCGGCCTTCTCGACCAGCGCGAGCACGGTGGCGAGCCCGTCGGGGTCCTTCAGGTCGGCGGCGATCATCCGTTTGCCGCGTTGGAGGGTGTCCAGCCGCGGGTCGATGGGCATGGTGAACCCGGCTCCGGTGCGCTCGACGCGCACGACGTCGGCGCCCTGGTCGGCGAGGAACATCGCGGCGAACGGCGCCGGACCGAGTCCCGCCAGTTCCACGACCTTCAGTCCGGCCAGGGGGCCCTGTCGGGATTCGGTCATCGTGATCTTCTCCTACGGGTGGTGGCGCGGCCGGCGGCACGAGACGGCCGCCGGCCGGGGTCCGTTGCCGTCTAGACGCCGACGAGTTCGCCGACGGTGACGGTCTGCTTGCCCTCGGTGATGTGGGTGGCGATGAACTCCTCGTTCAGCTCGATCCCGAAGCCGGGCCCCTCGTTCGGGTAGAGCTTGCCGTCGGCGAAGACCGGGACGTTCAGGGCGATGTCCTGCGTGATCTTCTGCTCGGCGTTCTCCCACTGGTTGTTGATGATCAGCGGGCCGAGGTTCTCGTGGGTGAACTGCGACGCCCAGTTGTTCGCGATCATCAGGTGCGCCGACGGGCTGGCCTCGAGGCCGGAGCCGATCATGCACCCGCTCATGACGGCCATGTCGGCGAGGCGGGCCATCGTCAGCCAGCGCTGCGCCTTGAGCAGGCCACCGGCCTTCTGCATCTTGATGAACAACCCGTCGGCGGCGCGACGTTCGATGATCTCCCGGATGTTGTGCAGCTCCTGCGCGGACTCGTCGGCGAAGATCGGCGTCTCGATGCGGGTGCGCAGGCGCGCCATGCCCTCGATGTCCCAGTGCGGAACCGGCTGCTCGATGCACTCCATGCCGTACCGGTCGAGCCGGCGCATCGTCTTCAGGGCCTGGTCGTAGTTCCAGAATCCGTTGGCGTCGACCACGATCCGCGCCGAGTCGCCGAGGGCGGCCCGGACCTCGCGGACATTGTCCACGTCGTGGTCGGAGTTGCCGTCGGACTTGAGCTTGATCAGGCAGAAGCCGTTCTCGTGGGCCTGGACGGCCTCGGCGACCACCTGGTCGACCGGTCCGGCGGACGCGACCCAGCCCTGGACGGAGGCCTCGGCGTTTTTGCCGCCGAGCAGCTGGTACACCGGCACGCCCAGCGCTTTGCCCTTGAGGTCGTGCAGCGCGAAGTCGACGAGCGCCTTGGCCTGGTTGTTGTCGCGGACGAAAGTGTCCATCTGCCCGACGATCTTCTCGATGGCGAGCGGGTCCTGGCCGATCAGGAACGCCGGGGCGATGTGGTTCGCGATCATCGCCGTCATCGATTCCTGGGTCTCGCCCCGGTACCAGGTGGAGGTGTCGCCGCTGTCGCCGTAGCCGACGATCCCCTCGTCGGTGTGCAGCTTCAGCAGGACGGAGTGGATGTGGGTGATCCGGGTTCCCGGCATGATGAACGGCTTGACGAGCGGGGTGGAGACCGGGATCAGTTCGACCTTGGTGATGATCATGCGACGTGCTCCTGAGCGGACGAAGGAATGACGGTGGCGCCGGCGTCGGCCAGAGCCGTGAGTTCTGCGGTGTGGAGACCGGCCTCGCGGAGGATCTCGACGGTGTGCTCGCCGACGAGCGGGGCGCGGCGCTCGACCGTGCCGGGGGTGTTGGAGAGCTTGGCGGGAATGCCGGGGACGGTGACCGCGCGGCCGTTGTGCGGGTGCGTGACGGTCGGCAGCATGTCGCGGGCCCGGAAGTGGGGGTCCGCGAAGATGTCCGCGGCGTCGAGGATCGGGCCGAGCGGCACCTTCCCGCCGAGCACCTCGACGAGCTCGGCGACGGTGTGGGTGCGGGTCCAGGCGTTGACCACCTCGTAGACGGCCTCGCGGTTGAGCCACCGGTCGTGGTCGGTGGCGAACCGGGGGTCGTCGACGAGTTCCGGCTGACCCATGACGGCGGCGAGCTTGGCCCACTGCGGATTGTGCGGGGCGCCGAGCGCGAGGACCCCGTCCTTCGCCTGCACCGTGTCGAACGGCGCGAAGCCCTGCAGCTGGTTGCCGAGCGGGCCGGGCACCTGACCGGTGTGGCCGTAGGTGTTGACCACGACCTCGGAGACCGCGAGCACGGCGTCGGCCATGGCGACGTCGACGTACTGGCCCTGCCCGGTGCGTTCGGCGTCCCGCAGCGCGGCGAGGATCCCGAACGCGGCAAACAGTCCCGGAACGGTGTCTCCCACACCGGATCCCACTCGGACGGGGTGCGCGGCGTCGGTGCCGGTGATGGACATGAGACCGCCCATGGCCTGCGCGACGATGTCGAACGCCGGCCAGTCCCGGTAGGGGCTGTGCCCGCCCGTCTTGTCGCCGAAGCCGCGGATCGAGGCGTAGACCAGGCGGGGATTGCGGGCCGCGAGGGTGTCGTAGTCGAGACCGAAGCGGTCCATGACCCCGGCGCTGAAGTTCTCGACGACGATGTCGGCGTCGTCGATCAGGCGCAGCAGCACCTCGCGCGCCTCGGGCTTCTTCAGGTCCAGCACGAGCGACCGCTTGTTGCGGTTGGCGGACTGGAACACCCCGCCGTAGTCGCGGGGTTCGTCGTCGGAGGCGAACGGGCCGGCGTAGCGGAGGAAGTCGCCACGCGGCGGCTCCACCTTGATCACGTCGGCGCCCTGGTCGGCGAGCAGCGACGTGCAGAACGGGCCGGCCAGAGCCTGGGTCAGGTCGACGACCCGCACCCCGTCGAGGGCGCGGCGGGCAGCGGTGTTCATGCGGTGGCCTCCCGCCCGAGCAGCGCGCGGCCGATGACGACCTTCTGGATCTGCGGGGTGCCCTCGCCGATCTCGAGGCCGGAGACGTCGCGCAGCATGGCCTGCAGCGGCAGCTCCTCGGCGAAGCCGCTGTGGCCGTGGGCGACGATGCAGTCCCGGATGGTCTGCAGCGAAACCTCGGTGGCGTAGAGCTTGGTCATCGCGGCCTCCTTGGTGAAAGGCTTGCCGGCGTCGGCGAGCGAGAGGGCGCGGTAGGTGAGCCAGCGGGCCGCCTCGAGCTTGGTGGCGTTCTCGGCGATCGGGAAGGACACGCCCTGGAACGAGGACACCGGCTTGCCGAATGCCTTGCGGGACTTGACGTAGTCGATGGTGATGTCGAGGGCCTTGCGGGCGACGCCGGTCGACATCAGGCCGATGACCGAGCGGGTGTAGTCGAATTCGCTCATGACGAGCCGGAATCCGTTGCCGACACCACCGATGACGTACTCGTCCGGGACGAACACGTCGTCGAGGAACACCCCGGCCCGGCCGAGCGGCTTCCAGCCGGCGTCCGGGAACTTCTGCATGCTCACGCCCTCGGCGTCGAGGGGCACGAGGAAGGCGGTGACGCCGGATTCCTCCGGGGTGGCGCCGCGGGCCTTGACGAACGTGATCATCGCCTTGGCGTGCGGGGCGAAGGTGATGGAGGTCTTCTCGCCGTTGAGCTTCCAACCGCCGTCGACCTTCTCCGCCTTGGCGCGCATGGCCATCGCGTCCGAGCCGCTGCCCGGCTCGGTCAGGCCGAGGGCGACGACGTGCCGGCCCTCGACGATGCCGCGCACCCAGTCCTTCGCGACCTCGGGGGCGAGGAAGCGTTCGAGCAGCGGGCCGGTGAGGTTGTTCGTGTAGGCGAGCTGGGTGAGGTAGAAGTTCGAGTAGGCCAGTTCCTCGTGGGCGATGCCGAGGTGGGTCTTGGTGAGCACCTCGCCGATGCGGCCCTGGCCGCCGTTCTCCTCGGAGACGCCCAGCCCGAGCAGGCCCTGCGCGGCCATCTTCTCGGCGAGATCCCACGGGAACTCCTCGCGGTGGGCGCGTTCGAGGTAGCTCTCGGCGTGCGGTGCCGCGAACTCGCGGACCCACTGGGCGAATTCCTCGTATTCCGGCGCGAAGAGGACCGGTGGGTGCAGGGCGTCCGTGGCAGACATGATCGATCTCCTCGAAGTGGTTGTGAATCAGCGCTTGTCGTCGGCGCCGGACAGAAGACCCGGGCCGCGCGCTGCCGATCAGCGCGTCGGAACCCAGTATGTCCGCAGTCACAACCTCAGAAAAGAACAGGAATCTGCTGATCGATATGAGAAAAACTCAGGAAGCAGGGGCGCTCTGCCCCGACCTGCCGGTCGTGGCCCCGTCCGAGCGGGAGCTTTACGGGTCCAGCGGGAGGTTGCCGTGGGCGTCACTCGACGGATGGCGCAGAGACCGCCCGGTGGCCGCGACATCCTCCCGCTCGCGTGCGGCCGACAGTGCCGTTAGAGCCGGCCCACGCGAGCGGTCGCGAACGTGATGAACTCACGCACGACCCGGCTGAGCACCACGTCGGGGCGCCAGGCGATGACCAGCCGCACGGGATCGAGTTCGGGGACGTCGATCGGCAACAGCACGATCTTCAGTCCGCCGTAGGTGCGGTTGAGCTGCGGCTGGTGCAGCATGATCGTCCAGCCCAGGCCCCGTCCGACGTACGCCCGCACGGTCTCGTAGTTCGCCGACCGGTACTCGATCCGGGGCGTGAACCCGGCTCGCGCGCACACCTGCAGCGCGTGTGTCGACGCCGGGGCCGCATCGAGCAGCACCATCGGTTCGTCCCGCACCGCCGCCAGCTCCACCGGGCCGGGCGTCGTCGCCAGCCGGTGGCCCGCCGGGACGACCAGGGCCGGTCGCCTCGTCATCAGCGTGGCGGTGCGCCACGCCGGCGGCAGCTCCAGGTCGTAGGTGATCACCGCGTCCAGCGCCCCGCCTTCGAGCCGCTCGGCCAGCTCGTCGGCCATCGCCTCCCGGAACTCGAGCGACACCCGCGGATGCAGGTCGGTGAACTCGGACAGCAGCGGCGGCAGGATCGTCGGCCCGACCGTCGTGTAGCACCCGACGGCGAGACGGCCGGCGAGCTCGCCGCCCGCACCGAGCATCTCGTCCTCGATCTCGCTCGCCTGCTGCAGCAGTGCCCGCGCCCGGGCCAGCAGCGACTCCCCGGCCGGCGTGAGCTGGACGCCGTGGGCGCGGCGGCGCACGCACAGCTGTGTCGAGAGGGCCTTCTCGAGTTCGGTGACCGCCAGCGACACGGCCGACTGCGAGACCAGCAGCCGGTCGGCGGCCGCGCTGATCGTGCCGGTCTCGGCGACCGCAACGAAGGCGACCAGTTGCCGCATGGTGAAGGCCGGCGCCCGGTCGCTGCTCATCGATCGATCATATGGGCGGCCGGCACCAGGGATTTCAGGCGTCGGGGGCGGCCGTCAGCGGCACGTCGCCGTCGGGCCGCCGGCGGGGCTCAGCAACCCGGTGCAACCCCCGCCCCAGCTTGCCCACCCCGGTGGTGCCCGCCCCGACCGCCCGGCCGCCGAGGGTGCGGGCACTGTTGCTCAAGGTGCGGGCACTCTCGCCCAGAGTGCGGGCACTGTCACCCAGGGTGCGGGCACTCTCGCCGAGGGCCCCGCCCACGGCCCGGACCGGATTGCCCAGCTCCGCCAGGTTCTCGGCCACCGCCGGGTCCTCGGCCTCGAGAGCGCGCTGCGCGGCGCTGCCGAACGCCGCGGCGACATCGTCCAGGTCCGCGCGGAGCCGGGCGATGTCCCGCTTCACCCGGGCGGACGACAGCCACCGCACCAGTTCGAACGGCGTGTGCACCGCGTAGCTCGCCAGCCGCGCGCGGGCGCGCAGCAGCAGCGCAACGTCCCGCTCCACCCGCCCGGCGAGCGACGCGCCGATTGCCGCGCGTGCGTCCTCGAGCCGGTCCGGTTCGGTGGCACGTACCTGCTCGAGCCGCAGCCGCTGCCACAGGTTCAGCGAGTCCTCGACGAGGACGAGCAGCTGCACCGTCTCCCCGAGCCGGTCGGTCTCCACGGCCTGCTGCAGGCAGGCCACCCGGTCCTGCGCGGGTGCGTCGACGGCGAGCCCGTCGAGCACCCGCCCGGCGTGGGCGCGGAGCCGCTCGCCTCGATCGGCGAGGACGTCGCCGAGCCCGCGCACCGATTCCCAGTCGGCGCCGCGCAGCCGGCCGGTGCCGTCGAGGATCCCCGCCACCCGGGTCAGCGCGTTGTGGTGGTCGACGGCGTCGCCACCCTCGGGCGCACCGACCAGCTCGAAGATCTCCGCGGAGAGCTCGTGCACGCGCGCGACGGCGGCCTCCACCGAGACGATCGCCTCCCGCAGGGCGCGGGCGACGGCGTCGTCGGCGGGAGCCGGTTCCTCGAGGTGCACGTCGTCGGTCATGGCTCCATGGTGCTACGTGCGCGGGACGGACGCAGCAGGATCCTTCGCGGTGAGCAGCTGACGGATACCGTAGCCGGTGACGAGGGCGGTGACGAGCGCCATCAGCAGGCCGCCGAGCGCCCCGATCACCGCGACGAGCCACCACGGCTGACCGGGTTGCCACAGCGGGGTGCACACCAGGAGGAACACGGTGAGGCCGGCCAGCCACGCGGCGGCGGTCCACGCGATCCAGCGGCCCGCGCGGGGGACGTGCCGACGCAGCTCGAGCCACTGCGCGAACCCGATCGACGCCAGCAGCGCCACGCCGAAGACGACTCCGAGCGCGACCGGGAGCGCCACCGGCCACGCGGACCACGTCTCGTAGAACGCCGAGGGCGACATCCCCAGGAAGTAGGCGCACGCCGCGGCGACGCCCGTGCCCAGCACCCAGCGCCGCACCGACATCGCCGGCAGCCGGTGCCGCAGCACCCGCGCCTGCGACCATCCCAGCACCGAGCCCTCGACGACACCGGCGGCCATCAACGCCGGCAACGCGGCGGCGCTGTCGAACAGCACGGCCCCGACGACGGCGGGCACGAGGAAGCCGGCGAACTCCCCCACCGTCGCCGACACCGTCCAGTCCCGCAGCAGGCTCATCGGCCCAGCCCCAGCCGGACCGCCAGTTCCGGTCCGCCGACCTGCCGGACGAAGTCCGGGTCCCCGCACACCACCAGCTGGTCGCGGGCCCGGGACAGCCCGACGTACAGCCGCTCTCGGGAACGCTCCTGCGGCTGCGTCTCGTTCACCGCGAGCACCACCGCCCGGCGCTCGAGACCCTTGAAGCCGAGAACATGTCCGTAGAAGACCTGTTCGGTGTCCCAGAAACTGTCCCAGTACGCCGCGTTGCCCTCGGCCTGCCGCGCCACCTGCTCCGGGTGCCGGCTGCCGGTGGCGAGCAGCGCGACGTCGCCGGGCCGCCAGCCCTCGTCGAGCAGGGCGTCGATCCGGTCGTCGGCCACGGCGAGCGCCTCGTCGCCGCGGCACGCGACGAACTGCACGTCGGGTCCCTCCCCGCCGAGCAGCCGCATGCGCTGCCCGACGAGGGGACCGAAGGCCCCCGCGATCTGCCGGGTGTTGCGCAGGTTGTGGTCGAGCACCAGCGGGACCAGCGGCACCGGGGGCCGGCCTTCCCGGTCGAACACCCGCTGCGCCTCGTCGGTGAACACGTAGATGCCGCTGGTCTCCTCGTCGCGCAGGGCGGCCATGATCGGATCCCACCAGGCGTCGGCGAAGTCCTGCGCCTCGTCGACGACGACCGCGTCGAAACGCTGCCCCTCCGGCAGGGACCGGGCCAGTTCCGTCATCTGAGCGGGCAGGTCGTGTTCCCAGAAGCGCACGGTGTCGGCGGTGCGCAGCGCCTCGTCGGGGCCTTCGGCCGCACCCCACAGCCGGCCGAGGGCGTGGAACTCGCCGACGTAGGCGGGCCGCTTCTTCCGGTTCCATGTCTCGGTGATCCGCTGCAGGTACGACGCGAGGCCGTGCGAATAGCAGATCAGCGCGACCCGCTGCTGCTGCTCGGCGAGGCGCCGGGCCTGTTCGAGCGCGAGGAACGTCTTCCCGGTGCCGGCGCCGCCTCGCACTTCGACGCGGCGGAGCAGGCGCGTCGCGTCGAGGATGACGGCCTGCTGCTCGGTGAGCCGGTCCGCGGCATCCTCGTTGGCGACGGCGCGCGAGACCACGTCGCGCTGCGGCAGGCCACGGCCCGCGAGCACCTCGGCGAACCGGTCGACGCCGTCGGCGGTGAGGGCCGGCCGGTCGAGTTCCTGCTTGTCGAGCACCGCGCGCAGCCGTTCGGCGATGCTGCCGAGGTCGTTGCGGTCGATCACCTTCCAGCGAGGGCACTCGGGCAGGGCGAAGTCGGCGCGGACCTCGGTGTGGGGCAGGACGACGAAGTGGTCCCAGCGCAGCCGGCCCTGCGTCCAGCGAGGATCGGCCTCGACGTAGCGGCGCAGCGCGTAGCAGGACTGCAGCACCTGCCGGACCGGATCGATCTCGCGGTCCTTGCCCTGCCGGGCCTGCACCCACTGGAAGCCGTCGTGCCACACCTGACCGCCCTTGACCTCGAGGCACACGACGCCGTGGCCCTCGAGCGCGACGACGAAGTCGATCTCGTGGTCCTTGAGGTGGTCGGTGACGCGCAGGCCCGCGGCGACGAGGTCCCCGTCGCCGAGCTGCCGGACGAGGGCCTCCCAGACGAGGCGTTCGGCGTCGTTCGCCAGCAGCGGACGCTCGGGTCTGCGGATCGGCATGCGCTCAGCTTGGCACGCGCACCCACGCCTGCTCGAGCAATGCGGTCACTTCGGCCTCGTGCCGGGCCCGGTAGGCACTGAGCACCCGGCGCGGGCGGGTCTCGTCGCCCAGACCGACGGCGGCCGCGAAGGCCGGCGCGACGCCGTCCTCCGGCACGATCTCCGGGGCCGAATGGCCGATGAGGGCCAGTGCCTTGCGCAGCGGCTCGGCGTTGTCGGCGACGGTGCGCAGCGGCAGCACGTCGAACCGTCCGCCGGGGTGGAACTCGAGGAACATCTCGTTGCCCTCGTCGACTCCGAGATCCTCGAGGAACCGTCGCACGCTGCCGAGATGCGGGGACGCACCCGTCCAGCGCACGACTTGGGTGCCCAGCCGGGACGACAGGGCGACCTCGCGTCCCGGGACGCAGCCGACGACGCCCGCGACCGCGGACGGCACCGGGAAATCGGCGCCGCGCAAGTGGTCCCGCGTGGCGGTGACCCGCAGCCGCCACACGTCCCCGAGACGGTAGAGACGACGGGTGCGGTGCGGGGGCTTGATGCTCACGTGGGTGCGCCGGCGCCGGCGCACCCGGCCGTCGACGATCTCGAAGTCACCACTGCCGGCGAAGATCCGGGCGCTGGTCGGCGACACCCCGAAGCGTTCGACCAGCCGGTCGACGACGCGGCCGAGGTCCGCGGCTCCGCCGTCGGCGTCGACGATCCGGGCGATGCGGCCGCGCACCGCGTTCTCCTCGTCGGTCTCCCATTCGGTGAGCGCCCACCGGTCGTCCTCGGCGAGCGAGAACCGCTCGTCGGCGCCCATCGCGTCGATCACAGCGGCGGGACCCGCGGGGGTGCCCATGCGGTCGACGAGTTCCGCGGCCGTGAGCGGATCCCCGATCACCTCGAGCACGGCGGCGGCGTGATCGGCGAACGCGGACCGCCGCGTCAGCGCGCGGCCCTCGAACATCGGGACTCCGCACCGGCGCAGCCACGCGGCGAATTCCGCGGCGGGCAGGTTCCACACGACGGCGACGGCTGCGGGTTCGACGACCCCGTTCGGGGATTCGAACTCGGCGAGCAATGCATGGGTCCGGCGCTCGGCTTCGGCGATGCCCGGGACCGCGACCCACCCGTCGACCACCTCGAAGCGATCGTCGAGGCGCGCGAGAGCCCGCCACAGCGGCACGTCGAGCCCCGGGACGGGCTGGGCCAGCTCCGGTCGCGACGCCAGGATCCGCTCGAGGGCGGCGACGGGACGGACGTCGACGCGCAGCGCCGCGAGCAGATCGCCGACGGCGGTGCCGAACGCGAAGGTCGACGGAGCGTCCGGGTCCGGCGGTTCGTCGCCGAGCACCCGGCGGCGGATCGCGTCTCGCTCGGGTGCGGCCAGCCCGGCCACGTACGCGGCGAGTTCGTCGAGGGCACGCGGCGGCGCGGGCAGGGGCAGGTCCCGTGCGGTCAGGGCGGCGATGCGCGCGGCGACCTGCTGGATCTCCTCGGGAGCGCCGTCCTCGAGTTCGACCCGCACCAGCGGCCGGTCCGGGTCGGCGCGCAGCCCGCGCCACCGCGCGAGTGCGACGAGGTCGTCGAGCAGCAGGGACAGCGCGGGCGGAAGGGTGGGGGCGTCGGTGGCCACCCGCAGCGACGCCGGATCCCGCAGGATGGCGAGGACGAGGACGGCCTGCACGATCTGGTGCACGGTCTCCGGGCCCGCGCCGCGCACGGAGAAGAGGGCGGCGGGCGTGTAGCCGAGCAGACCGGCGGTGGTCGCCGCGCGGGGCAGCCGCGCGACGGTCGCGGCGGCCCGGGTGCCGAGACCGAGTGCGGCGACGGGGACGTCGACGGTGTCGGCGATGCCCGCGGAGAACACCAGGTCGGGATGCTCGGTGACGTAGATGCGGGCCAGTTCCCCGCAGATCGCCACGACGTCGGCGGAGGCGGCGGTCTCCGCCGGGGACCGGCGTTCCCACCAGCGCTCGTCGGGCGCGAGGGCGGCCAGTTGCGCGTTGCGGGCCGAGCCGTACCGGTCGAGCCACGGCATCAGGTCGACCCAGACGTACTCGCTGAGCATCCCGGGAGACAGTGCAGTCGACCACAGCGACACGACCCGGTGCTCCTCTTCGATGCGCGACTGGCGACCGCGGTCTCGTGCGGGACGCCCGCCGGGGACTCTACCGGCCGGGGGTCCGGCCGTCGTACGACGACCGGATCAGCCGAGTTCGTCGGCGCGCCGGACCAGCAGGTCCCGCAGGCGCGCCGTGTCCCGCTCGCCGAACCCGATCTCGGCGAGGCGGTCCAGGCCCCCGGCGATCCCCCGCCGGATCCCGTCGAGCATCCGGGTGACGGCACGCTCGGGTACCCCCAGCCGGCCACCGGACTCGACGAGGTGGCGGCGGGTGAGCTTGTTCGCCTTGCCGTACAGGTCGAGGGCCATCGGGTCGCGCCACCCGAGGTAGGGCTGGGTGCACAGCAGGTCGTAGGCCGGGGTGACGGCCCACAGCCCGGCTTCGGTGAGGCGGATCGAGAAGTTCTTCCCGTGCAGGTCGCCGTTGCCGACGGCATAGGAGTAGGCCACCAGGCGCAGCAGCTCGAGGGTGGCTACGCGGGCCGATCCACCGCCGCGCTCGCACGCCCCGGCCAGCGCCTCGACGACCCGTTCGGTCTTCAGCCGGTACTTGGCGGCCGGGTAGACGCCGAGGACCTGGCAGGCGTCCTCCTGGGCGGTGCGGTGGAGGGTGTGGCCGGGGCCGACCCACCGGTCGAAGCGTGCGACGAGCAGTCCCGCATTGCCCCGGCGGTCGTAGACGAGCTGGTGTCCGGCGACGGCCAGACCGCAGGCGGACGCGAGACCCATGAAGAAGTGCTCGTTCTCGACCAGCCGCGGGTAGCCGCGCGGCGGGGCGAGTTTGAGGATGGCGGGACCCTGCACCGTCGCGACGGGAGCGGAGTACATCCGGGCCGACACCTTCGCCTGCACCCCTGGCAGAGAGGTGGGATCGAGAGCGACGGACTCGTGGCCGGAGATCCGGTCGAACAGCTCGTGCAGGTCCTCGCTTCGGACGGCCTCCGGGTCGAGCAGAAGCGTCGACGTCGGAGGCCGGGCGCCGGCGGGGAACACCCGCACGTCGCCGATGGTGTCCGCGCCCACGGCCATGAGGATGGTGAGGTGGTCGTCCTCGGAGGTCTTGGTGGCGGCGACGGCGCCGCGGAGCCGGATGCCCTCCGGCAGCAGACCCGCGAAGAACGGCGGGACGCTGCCGCCGCCGGCGCGGAGCTCCTCCCCCGTCTTGGGCACCGTCCACGCGAGCGCGGGCGCGGCCGGATCGTCGAGGTAGTCCGGCTCGTATCGGAACACGACGTCGTGACCGTCCCGGGTGAGGTGGCCGGCCAGACGGTCGCCCTTGTACACGTCGGCGCTGTCGACGGCGACGAGGCGTTCGACCACCGGGCTCACCCGGTCCGGTCGCCGCGCGGGGTGAGCTCCAGGTCGCAGCCCAGTGCGTCGGCGATCGCCACGACGAGGTCGAGTTGCACGGTGGCGCGGCCGGACTCGAGCGACTGCACGCTCGAGCGCGATACCCCCGCGAGATCGGCGAGCTCGGACTGGGTGAGGCCGAGCCGGTGCCGACGGTCCACGAAGTGTTCGCCGAGACCGCCGCGTTCCGTGCGGGCGCGACGGCGGGGCGTGGCCACAGCGGCTCCTCTCTGTGCTTGCGACGGCAGGCATTGATCCGAGTGTGCCCGCGCTGCGCCCGGTTGTCCAGGGTTATGCCTGTGATGACAAGCTCAAGGACGCAGAGGTTCGCCTCTCGCGACGCGTCCGCAGCTTCGGCATGCCCTCGCAAGCCCAAGAGTCAGGGCGTGGCGTGATCCGGTTCGACCTCGAGCTGAGCGGCAGGCCGCAGCCGCAGCAGCACCAGACCCGCGACGGACGCCACGATCAGCGACCCGACGGCGCCGTGCACATGCAGCGCATTGACGGCGATCCCGGCACCGACCAGACCCACCAGCAGCGCACACCACAGAACGACTTTCGCGACCACCATGACCCAAGCACCTTCCCGAGGCCCCCTGCCCGAGAGGAAGGATAGTGCGCCACGTCACACGAGCACGGGAAGGTCGCGGCGTGTCCACCACCGGGAACGCCTCGCTCGCGCTGCGGCGCAGCACAGGGCACACCGCTGCGGCGCAGCACACGGCACACCGCTGCGGCGCAGCACACGGCACACCGCTGCGGCGCAGCACAGGGCACACCGCTGCGGCGCAGCACAGGGCACACTGTTGCCCATGAACTCGGAGGAGATCCTGCGCCCTCTCGAAGGCATCCGCGTCCTCGAACTCGGCAACTACATCGCCGCACCCACCGCGGGCCGGCTGCTCGCCGACTTCGGCGCGGAGGTCATCAAGGTCGAACGGCCCCGCACCGGCGACGAACTGCGCAACTGGCGCCTGTACGCCGGGGACACGTCGATGCTGTACCGCACGGTGAACCGCAACAAGAAGTCCATCGTGGTGGACCTGCGCACCGAGGCGGGCCGGGCCGTGATCCTGGATCTGGTGCGTCACTGCGACGTGCTGCTCGAGAACTTCCGGCCCGGCACCCTGGAGAAGTGGGGAATGGGGCCCGAGGTGCTCGCGCAGATCAAGCCGGACCTGGTGGTCACCCGGATCTCCGCGTTCGGCCAGACCGGCCCCCTCGCGGAGCGTCCCGGATTCGCGGCCGTCGCCGAGGCCGTGGGCGGGTTCCGGGAACTCGTCGGAGATCCGGACCGGCCGCCGGTGCGGGTCGGGGTGTCGATCGGCGACTCCATCGCCGGGCTGTACGCGGCCTTCGGCTCGGTCACGGCGCTGCTGCAGCGCCAGCTGATCGGGTCGCTGCCGCCGGCGAACCGGGTCGTCGACGTCGCACTGAACGAGTCGATGCTGTCGATGATGGAGTCGCTGATTCCCGACTACCTCGCCTACGGCGTCCGGCGGGAACGGGTGGGCGGCCGCATGGAGGGCATCGCCCCCTCCAACGCCTATCCCTGCTCGGACGGCACCTCCGTGATCATCGCCGGGAACGCGGACGCCATCTTCCAGCGCTACATGCGCACCATCGAGCGACCCGATCTCGCCGACGATCCCGATCTCGCCACCAACGCCGGCCGCTGGGCCCGCCGGGAGGAACTCGACGCCGCGATCGCCGACTGGACCCGGCGACGGCCGCGCGGGGAGGTGCTCGAGATCCTCGACGCCGCGGGCGTGCCGTGCGGGCCGATCTACACGGCGGCCGACATCGTCGACGACGAGCAGTACCGGGCCCGGAACATGATCCAGCACTTCGCCGTCGACGTCGGCGAGGACGAGCCGAAGCAGGTCGGGTTCCCCGGCATCGTGCCCGTGCTCGGCGGGCGGTCACTGCCCATCCGCAACGTCGGACCGGATCTGGGTGAACACACCCGCGAGGTGCTCGGGGGCCTGCTCGGCCGGACCGAAGCCGAGATCGACGAACTACTGGAGGTCGTGTCGTGAGCGGTGGTGTGGCAAGCGGTGACGTCGTAGGTGCCGCGGCACCGCAGCTGCGCGACGTGACCCTGCGCGACGGGCTGCAACTGACCGGCAAGGTGCTGCCCACGGAGCGGAAGGCGCAGATCGTCCGTGCGCTGCTGGCCGCGGGCGTGCCGCAACTCGAGATCGGCTCGATGGCCCGGCCCGACCTGGTCCCACCGATGGCCGGCACGGTCGAGCTGATCGGGATGCTCACCCCCGAAGAGCTCGACCGCTGCTACATCTGGGTGGCCACGCCGCGGCACGTGGAGAAGGCGGCCGCCGCCGGCGCCCAGCACTTCCAGTACTGCCTGTCGGTGTCGGATGCCCACAACCGCGCCAACATCGGCCGGGACACCGACGCAAGCCTCGCCGCGATGCCCGCCGCGGTGGAACATGCCCGCACCGCGGGCGGCACCATCCAGCTCTGCCTCGCCACCGCGTTCACCTGCCCGTTCGACGGGCCCGTCGACCCCGACCGGGTGCTCGAGATCGCGTGCGACCCGCGCGCCGACGGCGCCGCCGACATCGTTCTCGCCGATACCCTCGGCCAGGCCGTGCCAGCGCAGGTCGCGGCGCTGGTCGCCCGGGTACGCGAGCAGTCCCCCGCCCGCCGCATCGTCTTCCACGGCCACGACACGTGGGGGCTGGGCGTCGCCAACAGCCTCGCTGCGATCGGCGCGGGCGCCGCAGTGGTGGACGGGTCGCTCGGCGGACTCGGTGGCTGCCCCTTCGCGCCCGGCGCGAGTGGCAACACCGCGAGCGAGGACCTGCTCTTCGCCACCCGGCCCGCGTGGCTGACGCCGCCGGTGTTCGCCGACCTGGTCCGGTTGGGCGAGTCCGTCGTCGCCGAGCTGGGCGAGCCGAACCGCTCCCGCGCCGCGCAGGGCGCCCGATCCGAGGCCGCCGCGTTCGAATGGGTGGTGCAGCGGTGAGGGTGCTGATCGCCCCGGACAGTTTCAAGGGCACGTACCGCGCCGCCGAGGTGGCCGACGCCGTGGCGGACGGCGCGGAATCGGCTGGGCTCGAGACGATCCGGATGCCGGTCGCCGACGGCGGCGACGGCACCCTCGAGGTGCTCACCGGTCCGCTCGGTCTCGAGCTGATCGAGATCGACTCCGTCAATCCCTGGCGCGCCCCGTGTTCGGGTTCGTTCGGGCTCGGCGAGGACGGCACCGCGGTCGTCGAACTCGCCACCTTCAGCGGAATCACCACCCCGCACAAGGGTTTCCGCGATCCGATGACGGCGGACACCTACGGCACCGGCCTGGCGATGGCCGAGGCCGTGCGGCGCGGCGCCACGCACGTCGTCGTCGCGGCGGGAGGATCGGCCACGACCGACGGCGGGCTCGGGGCGATCGCCGCCGTCGTGGACGCCGGCGGCCTGGGCACCGCCACCGTCACGGTGCTGACGGACGTGACCACCCGCTACACCGACGCCGCTCGGGTGTTCGGCCCGCAGAAGGGCGCGGACGAGACGACCGTGGGACGGCTCACCCGCCGCCTCGAGGACGCGGCCGTGACGTTGCCGCGTGATCCGCGGGAGGTCGACGGGACCGGCGCGGCCGGAGGTTTCGCCGGCGGCATGTGGGCGCAGTTCGGTGCGGACCTGCGCTCGGGGGCCGACTTCGTGCTCGACGCGCTCGGGTTCGACGCCGCACTCGCCGGAGCCGACCTCGTCGTCGTCGGCGAAGGACGCCTCGACGGGCAGTCCCGCTCGGGAAAGATCGTCTCGGCGATCCTCGCCCGGGTCCACGCGGCGCCGGTCGTGGCGGTGGTGGGATCCGTGGGCGACGATCTCGGCGACTACCGCGACCGGTTCGCGGAGATCATGGTCGCCACCGATCTCGACGCCCTGCGCGCGGCCGGCGCCCGGCTCGCACGTCTCGGCTGACCCGGTCGCGGACAGGAAGGGACGTCATTCGCACGGCGGTGCGGTGACGGACGGCGGCGTCGGGTCGGGGTGGGGGCCGGGATCGGGGTCGGACGCCCGCATCGACCAGCCCGCGGGCCGGACCTGCGGAGTGTCGCGCTCCGGGCACGGAACCGCGGTCGGCGCCCCGGTGTCCGGCGTGGGGCCGGCCGGGGGGACGGGCACGGACCGGGCGGCGTCGGCCGGGCGCGGCGGTTCGGACGGGCCGGCCCCACCGATGGCGACGGCCAGCCCGCCGCCGAGCAGGACGGCCAGCGCGACGACGACCGCCACCAGCAGCGCGACCCGCCGGGACGACGACGGCGACGGCACCGCCGGTAACGGTTCGGTGCGTGCGGCCACGAGCGCGGCTCCGGTGGCCCGGTGCCACGGCCCGCCGTGCGGGGTCACGAACGGCACGTCGAGCGCCGCCGCCAGTGCACGGGCGACGGCGACGTCGCCGGGGCGCAGGTCCGGGAACACCAGGGCCTCCGGACCGACACCGGCGAGCGCCACGGCCTCGTCGGCGGCCCCCGGGAGGGCGGGCGCGATCTGACCGAAGTCGTCCTCCGCCACGGCAACCGACGCGAGCACCGCACCCGAGCGGATGTCGGCGACCGACACACGGCCGGTGGCATCGTCGCGGCCGATCAGGACCACCGTCCGCACACCGTCGAGCTCCGGGGCCGCGGCGAGGAAGGCCAGCCGGGCCTCGTCGGTCCCCACAATCCGCACCTCGGTCGCCCCGGAGTCCAGCACGGAGTCCGGCACGGTAGTCCCGGCCGCCACCAGTCCGGCCCGGGTGAAGCGCACCTCCGCCCGCGCGGCGCGCCCGGTCATCGCCGTGAACGCGTGGCCCACCGCCTCCGCCTCGGTGCGGTCCCCCACGGGCCAGCGTTGCGTGTCGAACGGGCCGAGGGCCGGGACGTCGGCATCCACGAGCACCGCACAGACCTCACCGGCATCGACCGCGACGCCGAGCACCGCACGCATCACTGCCCTTTCGCCGACGGGACGAGGCCCGAGCGTAACGCACGGCGAGGCGAGGACACGGCGAGCGGGAACAGACACGCCGCGGTCGAGCACTCGTGCACTCGGCGCCGGCGGACCCCGGACTACGGCGGCTCGGGGTAGCAGCCCACCGTCAGCCCCACGGTCGCGGCGACATAACTGCCGAACGAGATGACGGAACCGTCCGCCGCGAACATCCGGATCTCGAGCCCGGTGCCGACCGGTATGGACCGGGAGCCGTGGAAACCGCTGCCCGCCAGCGATTCCTCGAACACCCGTGCCGCCCGCTCCGGTTGCCCGGCCGGCACGGGCCGATCGGAGAGCTGGGTGGGGAGGAACACCGTGGTGCCCGCCGAGCCGTCGGGCAGTTCGCAGTAACCCGTCGTCCCCCGACTCGACTGCCGGAACTGCATCTCCGGGAACTCGCGGGAGAGGGCGGCGGTCGCGTCGTGCCGGATCCGGGTGTAGTACTCGACGGCACCGGCGCGGTCCGCGGCCACCGGCTCGGGCACGGCGACGGGGAACGGTGCGCCCGCGCACCCGGCGACCGCCAGCGTCAGCATCGGCACGCCGAGCCGCCTCATCGCACCACTCGATCCGTGAGTCCGCCGGCGACCGCGGCGACGTTGTACAGGCTCATCGTGCCGTCGTTCAGGTACTCGCTGTGCCCGGTCGAGCCGAGACGCGGCCGTCCGGCCGCGTCCGGCCCGGCGTCGCTCGACAGCTGGGTCACCCCGTCGAGGAAGCTCGGATCGCCGTCGAACGTGCCGAGGTCCCCGACCGGATCGCGGTCGGCCTCGACGAGGTAGGCCGCGCCCGGCGGTACCCCGAGTTCGGCGACGTCGTCGGTGCCGATTCCCGGGGCGCCGAGGAACACCGCGGCGTCCACGCCGCCGCCCTGCTGCAGCGCCAGTCCGGTGGCGAGCGCGCCGTAGGAGTGACCGACGGCGGTCACGTGCGGATCCCGCTCGGCGTGCAGGCCGTCGAGAAAACCGGCGAGCCGCGGGGCGGCACGGACCGCGGCGAGGTCGGAGACCGGACTCGACTCGGTGCGGGCGAGGCCCCAGCCCCATTGCGGCACCTGATAGTTCAGCCAGGTCACGGCGGCGACCGATTCGGCGCCCCGGCCCGCTGCCTGCAGCTGGCGCTCGGCCTCGTCCTTCAGCGCCGCCATCCGGCTGTCGTATCCGGCGAGATTGCCCTGCACCGTGGACCCGGCGCCCGGAGTGAAGACGGTGACGTGGTCGGCGGTGTCGACATCTCCGACCGCCACGGCAGCCATCGCTTCGCGGCCCGAGAGATCGAGATTCAGCAGCTGTCGTGCCGGGCGGACCAGCGTCACTCCGAGGGCGTCGAGCGCGGCGATCTTGTTGCGGGTCTGGGTGAGCCCGGCGTCGGCGTTGCTCGCCAGTCCGCCGAGCGGAGCGGCGTCGAGCTGGGCCTGCAGGCGGGCGGCGACCGCCTCGAGCCGGCGCCGTTCGGCCGCCAGCTGCGCGCGGTTGGCACGGTCCCGCACCGCGGCGGGCACCCCGTCGAGGTTGCCGATCAGCTCCGGCGCCGAGGTGACGATCCACGTGCGCTCGCCGTCGTCGAGTCCGGCCCACCATGCCGCCACCTCCGCCGCAGCCGCCCCGGCCGGCGGCACCGCCGCCGTGGGTGCGGGCGCAGCGCGCACACCCCCGAAACCGAGCGGACGCGCAGCCGGGTCGTACACCGTCCGACCGAGATCGGCCGCGGCCCACCGATCCAGCGCCTCGGCCCGGTCGAGGACCGCACGAATGCGGGCCTGGGCCTCGGAGCGGTGCAGGTCGGCGCCCGGGGCCGGGCCGGCGGTGACGGTTCCGTCGTCCCGCACGGTCAGCGCCCGCTCCCGGGCCCAGCGGGTCGCGTCGTCGAGTTCCGCGCGCAGCGCCCGCAGCCGCGGCGCGCACCGGGTCGCGCAGCGGCTCACCCCCCGATACGCGTCGGACCGTCGCGCGATCTGCTCGGCGACGTCACCGATCCGCCGCTCGGCGGCGGCATGCGCGATGCCCGACCACCGACCGCCGAACCGCCCGGTGATCTGCGCGCCGATCCGCTCGAGTTCCTCCGCGTGCCGGTCCAGCACCGTGCCGAGACCGTCCAGCGCATCCGGGTCCCAACGCTGCAACTGCCGAAGATCCATCGACCCACCCCCTGGCGCGGCAGCGTAACCGGCTGGGCGCCCGCCGCGGCACGATGCGACGCTGTGGGTGCCGACCTGTGGAGAAACGGGCCGGTTGTGGACAACTCGTGACCGGGACGAGGGGCTGGACGCGGTCCGCCCCCGGCGCGTGGCACCGGGGGCGGATGTCGCGGACTGCCGCGTCAGATGTCCGAGATCGCCTCGAGCGGCGGGGTGCGTGCGGCGCGCACGCCCGGCCACAGGGCGGCGAGCACCCCGACCACGGCGGAGCCGACGAGCATGCCGAGCACCTGCCCCCACGGGACGGCGATCTGATCGAGGCCCTGATCGGCCAGGGTCCGGACGAAGCCCCAGCCGAACGCCAGACCCAGCACCAGGCCGACGACCGCCCCGAACACCGCGATGAGCATCGACTCGAGGTAGATGGTGCGGCGGACCTGGACCCGCTGCATGCCCACCGCGCGGAGCATGCCGATCTCCCGGCGGCGTTCCACGACGGACAGCGCGAGAGTGTTGACGATGCCCAGGACCGCGATGACCACCGCCAGCGCGAGGAGCCCGTAGAGCACGGCGAGCAGGGTGTCGATCTGGGCGGCCTGCTGACCCTTGAACTGTTCCCGGTCGAGCACCTGGACCACGACGAACTGCTTGGTGGCGTCCTCGAGGGCCGTGCGGATCGTCTCCGGGTCGCTGTCGGCCGCGGTGTTGACGAACACCACGAAGTCCGCGCGGGATGCCGGTGCGGTGAACTGCTGGTAGACCTCCTCGGAGACGACCCACGAGCCGAGCAACTGGTTGTCGGCGAAGATGCCGCTCACCGTCGTGGCGACGTCCTCACCGTCGCGGCTGGTGAGGGTGACCGCATCGCCGACCCGCCAGCCCTTCTCCGTGGCCGTGGTCTGCGACACGAGCAGGTCGGTACCGGCGACGTCCTCGCGTCCCTCGACGACGTCGACCTCGAGCACGTCGGCGACGGGCCCGGACAGCGCGACGCCGAACGTGTCCTCGTCGCCGATGCGCGCCGGGACACCGTGCATCGCGACGGTCTCCTCCACGCCCTCGGCGCGGGCGGCCGCCGCAGCCGCCCCCACGGGCACGCCGATCATCTGCGGTCCGGTGAGCATGAAGTCGGACTTGACGCCGGTGTCGACGAGCGAATTGACGCTCGCCTTGGCGGACGCGCCGAACACCCCGATCACGGACACCAGCATCAGGCCCAGGGTCAGGGCGAACGCGGTCGCGGCGGTGCGGCGGGGATTGCGCACCGCATTGGTGCGGGCGAGCCGGCCCACGGCTCCGAACGGGCGGGCGACGACCGCGCCGAGCCCCGCGACGAAGGGCCGCGACAGCGCGGGCGCCGCGAGCAGGACCGCGATGATCAGGGCGAACGCCCCGATGCCGACGGTGGAGGCCGCGCCCCCGCCGGTGCCCTGGGCGCCGACGACGACGACAGCGGCACCGACCACGGCGGCGACCGCCCCGACGACGGTGCGCAGGCGCAGCGACTCGACGGTCGCGGTCGACTCCTCCCGCATGGCCGCGACCGGCGGGACCTTGCTCGCCCGACGGGCCGGGGCGTAGGCGCTGACGACGGTGACGACGATGCCGATGAGCAGGGCCACGAGCACGGTGCGCGGCGCGAGCTGCAGGGGACCCGAGGGCAGGCCGACGTCGAACGCGTTGAGCGCGGCGCGCAGCCCGTAGGCGAGGGCCACGCCGCCGACGATGCCGAGGGCACTGCCCACGACCCCGACGACCAGCGCCTCGAGGGTCACCGACCGGCCCACCTGGCCGCGGCTCGCGCCGATCGCCCGGAGCAGCGCGAGCTCCCGCAGGCGCTGCGCGACGATCATCGAGAAGGTGTTGTAGATGATGAAGGTGCCCACCAGCAGCGCGATCGCGCCGAACGCGAGCAGGAAGTAGTTCAGGAAGCTCAGCGCCTCCTCGATCTCGGACTTGATCTCCTCGCTCACCTCGGCGCCGGTCTGGACCTTCTGGTCGGGCACGGCGACGGCGATCCGGTCCCGCAGCTCGTCGGCGGGGACCCCGTCCCCGGCGACGTCGATGTACTGCACGTGGGTGCCGTCGGTGAACAGGGCACGGGCCTGGTTCTCGGTGAACATCGCCCCGACGTATCCGCCGGTGTCGGTCTCGACGTCGTAGATGCCGCTGACCGTGACCGGAAGGATCCCGGCCGACGCGGCGAGGACCTTCGTCGAGTCACCGACGGACAGACCGGCACGTTCGGCGGCGCTCGAGTTGAGCGCGATCTGGCCGTCGGCGGTGGGCGGCTGCCCGGCAACGAACTCGGTCGGATCACCGAGCTGCTGGTCGGGCGGCAGGTAGGCGGTCCCCTCGCTGGGGGCACCGCCGGTCTGGATGGCCGCCCCCTCGGAGTCGAGGACGATGACCGGCCCCCCGAACGCCGGCACCACGGTCCGCACACCGGGGACCGCGGAGACGACCGCGACGTCGGAGTCGGGGACGCCGCTCGAGCCCTGCTGTTCGCTGCTGACGCGGACGTCGACGCCCTGGGCGGCGTCGGCGAAGAGGCCGTCGAACGTGCGCTGCAGCGTGTCGGTGAAGACGAAGGAGCCGGTGACGAACGCCGTGCCGAGCACCACGGACAGAACGGTCAGCAGCAGCCGCACCTTGTGGGCGGCGAGGTTGCGCAGGGCAACCCTGCGGACGGGATTCGCGCTCATGGTCGGCTCGCCCTACTTCGCCGTGGGAACGGCGACGGCGTCGAACTGCTTCATCCGGTCGAGGACCGACTCTGCGGTCGGATCGCGCATCTCGTCGACGATGCGCCCGTCCGCGAGGAACACCACGCGGTCCGCGTAGCTGGCCGCCCGGGGGTCGTGGGTGACGATCACGACGGTCTGCCCGAACTCGTCGACCGCGGCCCGCAGGATCGACATCACCTCCCCCGAGGAGCGGGAGTCGAGGTTTCCGGTGGGCTCGTCACCGAAGATGATGTCGGGCCGGCCGGCGAGTGCGCGAGCGCAGGCCACCCGCTGCTGCTGACCGCCGGACAGCTCCCCCGGCCGGTGATCGAGCCGGTCGCCGAGCCCGAGACGGGTCACGACGGTGTCCAGCCATTCCCGGTCGACCTTGCGTCCGGCGATGTCGACGGGCAGCGTGATGTTCTCGAGGGCGGTGAGCGTGGGCACCAGGTTGAACGCCTGGAAGACGAAGCCGATCCGGTCGCGGCGCAACTGGGTCATCTGCTTGTCGGACAGGTCCGTCAGATCGGTGTCACCGAGGACCACTGCACCGGACGTGGCGGTGTCGAGGCCGGCGAGGCAGTGCATGAGTGTCGACTTCCCCGAACCCGAGGGGCCCATGATGGCGGTGAACTCCCCCGCCGCGAACTCCGCGTTCACGCCGTCGAGGGCGTGGACAGCGGTCTCACCGGTTCCGTAGATCTTGATCAGGTCGATAGCGCGCGCGGCGGTGGCGGTGTGGGCTGGCATGCCCACCATCTTCCTGACTTTTCCGACGGGGCACCATCGGGGACGTCCCGGATTCCTCGCGGCCGGATCTCAGGGTGACGCGCGGCGAGGCGCCGGCGAGGCACCGCCGGGCGCTACCGTCGAGATCATGCGGATAGGAGCACACGTCCGGCAGGACGACGATCCGATCGGCTGCGGCGAACGATACGGCGCAGACCTGGTGCAACTGTTCCTCGGCGATCCCCAGGGGTGGACGAGACCGGGCACGCACCCCCGGCAGGAGCAGATCCGTGCGTCCGACGTCGCGGTGGTGGTGCACGCCCCCTACGTGATCAACGTCGCCAGCACGAACAACCGGCTGCGGATGCCGTCGCGCAAGGCCGTGGCCGAGCACGCGGAGGCGGCCGCCCGACTCGGCGCCTTCGGTCTGGTCGTGCACGGCGGTCACGTCCGGTCCGGGGAGGAGGTCGCGGCGGGCGTGGAGAACTGGCGCAAGCTGTTCGAGCGGCAGGAGGACAAGGGCGGGTTCGCGGTACCCGTCCTGATCGAGAACACCGCGGGTGGCGACTTCGCGATGGCGCGGCACGTGGCCGCGATCGCGCGGTTGTGGGACGCCGTCGGCGACTACGACGTGGGTTTCTGCCTGGACACCTGCCACGCGTGGGCGGGCGGCGAGGACCTCGTCGACGTCGTCGAACGGGTACGGGCCGCGACCGGCAGGATCGACCTGGTCCACCTGAACAATTCCCGCGACGGCTTCGGTTCCGGCCGGGACCGCCACGCCGGCATCACCTCCGGCACGATCGACCCCGACCTGCTGGTGGCGGTGTGCCGGGCGGCGGACGCGCCGGTCGTCCTCGAAACCCCCGCGGAGGGAATTGCCGACGACATCGCCTACCTGCGCGAACTGCTCGGTTGACGCACGCCTCCCGCACACCGCTCCGTCACAGCCGTAACATCTTGCCCATGAAGCACGCCCGGATCGCCGTCGTCGCCCTCGCCTTGGTCCTCGCGGGCTGCTCGGACTCCGACAGTCCTGCTCCGTCCGCGTCGGCGAGCACCGCCACCTCGTCCGTCCCGTCCGGGTCCTCGTCGGGGTCGTCGGGTTCGTCGGACTCGCCGGGCGACGAGCCCGCCCCCACCGACGCGTCGGACAAGACGTCACCCGCCTCGGCGGACGCGAAGCTGACCGTCACCGACATCCGCACCGGCCGGCACGAGAACTTCGACCGGGTCGTGTACGAGATGGGTGGAACCGGCACCCCGGGGTGGCGCGTCGGCTACGTCGACCGGGCGGTGCAGGACGGCAGCGGCAACGACGTGACCGTCGCGGGCGGCGCGATCCTGCAGGTGCTCATCGACGGATCGGCGTACCCGTTCGACAGCGGTGTCGAGCCCTACTCCGGGCCCGACCCGGTGCTCGCGCAGCCGGGCGGATCGGTCGTCGAGGTCACCGGCTCCGGTGTCTTCGAGGGCGTGACCCAGTCGTTCGTCGGCGTCGCGGAGCCGAACACACCGTTCGACGTGTACGCACTGACGAACCCGACGCGGCTGGTCGTCGACGTCGCTCGCTGACCGCGCGGCTCAGACCCGGCCGGGCGGGAAGCCGCCCGTCGCCACGGGACCCCAGTCGTCGACGGTGATGCGGATCAGCGACTTGCCCTGCTTGCGCATCGCCTCCCGGTACTCGTCCCAGTCGGAGTGTTCCCCGGCGACCGCGCGGAAGTACTCGACCAGGGGCTCGACCGAATCCGGCAGGTCGATCACCTCGGCGGTGCCGTCGATCTGGACGTAGGGGCCGTTCCAGTCGTCGGAGTGGATCAGGATCGACACAGCCGGGTGGCGGCGGATGTTCACGACCTTGGCGCGTTCCGGGTAGGTCGCGACGACGATGCGGCCGGCGTCGTCGAGCCCGCACGTGACCGGAGACATCTGCAGCCGCCCGTCGGACCGCACGGTCACCAGGGTGCCGCGGTGGCGGGGACGGACGAATTCGAGCAACCGGTCGCGGTCCACGCGGTCTGCGGTTGCGATCTTCGGTGCCATGTTCCCGACCCTACGTGCACGGCCGTGACGGCGACGAACATTCCTGTCGGAGTGGCCGGGCAGAATTCGCCGGCGGGACGCGACCGCGCCGACGGATCCGGTGGTGACGACACGGCCGCGTGACGCTGCGCGACCTACCCTTGACCTCGAGTCCACTCGAGGTTCTACGGTCGGGCGACCGACTTCAGGAGGCTCCCGAATGAGCATGGAAGTGACCGCGTGGAACGCGATGTACAACGCGATGCACGCGCAGAGCGACCGGCGCCCGTTCTCGCGCGCGAGTCTGCGCCGCATCGCCGAATTCGCCCGCCCCCACCGCCGCAACATCGGCATGTATCTGCTGCTGAGCGTCGTGATCGCCGCGCTCGGGGTGGCCACCCCGGTGCTCGCCGGCCGCGTGATCGATGCGATCGTCGACCGCGCCGACCTCTCGGTGATCACCTGGCTGGCGGTGCTGATCGCCGCGATCGCGCTCGTCGAGGCCGGCCTGGGCATCCTGAACCGCTGGCTGTCCGCGAGCATCGGCGAGGACCTGATCCTCGACCTGCGCACCACCGTGTTCGACCACGTGCAGCGCATGCCGGTCGCCTTCTTCACCCGCACCCGCACCGGCGCTCTGGTCAGCCGACTCAACAGCGACGTGATCGGCGCCCAGCGGGCGTTCAGCGACACCCTGTCCGGGGTGGTCGGCAACCTCGTCACCCTTGCGATCACGCTGGTGGTGATGGTCGGCATCTCGTGGCAGATCACGCTGCTCGCGCTGCTGCTGCTGCCGATCTTCGTGGTCCCCGCCCGGCACATGGGCGTGCGACTGGCCCGACTGAATCGTGAAGCGGCCAACCATAATTCGGTGATGAGTACCCAGATGACGGAGCGGTTCTCCGCGCCCGGCGCAACGCTGGTGAAGCTGTTCGGGCGCCCGTCGCAGGAGTCGTCGGAGTTCGCCGTCCGGGCCCGCCGAGTGCGCGACATCGGGGTGAAGACGGCGATGCTGCAGTCGGTGTTCGTCACCGCCCTGACTCTCGTGTCCGCTCTGGCTCTGGCCCTGGTCTACGGACTCGGCGGCTTCTACGCACTGCGCGGGCAACTCGAGCCGGGCGCCGTCGTGGCGATGGCGATGCTGCTCACGCGGCTGTACTCGCCGCTGACGGCACTCGCGAGCGCCCGCGTCGACGTGATGAGCGCGATGGTGAGCTTCGAGCGGGTCTTCGAGGTGCTCGACCTGCGGCCGCTGATCGAGGAGGCGCCCGACGCCCGCCCCGTCCCCGACGGTCCGGTCGCCGTCGAGTTCCGGCACGTGGACTTCGCGTACCCCTCCGCCGACAAGGTCTCGCTGGCGTCGCTCGAGGAGGTGGCCACCCTCGACACCCGTGGCGGCGCACCGGTCCTGCACGACGTGAGCTTCCGGGCCGAGCCCGGGCAGATGGTGGCTCTGGTGGGCTCCTCCGGCGCCGGCAAGTCCACGATCGCGCAGCTGGTGCCGCGGCTCTACGACACCGACGCCGGCTCCGTACTGCTCGGCGACGTCGACGTGCGCCGGCTGACGACCGCCTCGATCCGCGGCGCCGTCGGCATGGTGACCCAGGACGGGCACCTGTTCCACGACACCGTGCGGGCCAACCTGCTCCTGGCCCGCCCGGAGGCGACCGAGGACGAGTTGTGGGACGTACTGCGCCGGGCCCGGCTCACCGAGCTGATCCGCTCCCTCCCCGACGGCCTGGACACCGTCGTCGGCGAGCGCGGCTACCGGCTCTCCGGGGGTGAGCGCCAGCGGCTGACCATCGCGCGGCTGCTGCTCGCCCATCCGCGGGTGGTGATCCTCGACGAGGCCACCGCGCACCTGGACTCGACCTCGGAGGCCGCCGTGCAGGAGGCGCTCACCGAGGCGCTGGCCGGCCGGACCGCGGTGGTGATCGCGCACCGGTTGTCCACCGTCCGCGCGGCGGACCTCATCCTCGTGGTCGAGAACGGCCGCATCGTCGAGCGCGGCACCCATACCGAACTGCTCGCCGCCGACGGCCGCTACGGAGAGTTGTACCGCACCCAGTTCGCCGATTCAGGACCGAAGGTGTCCGCAATGGCGCCCACACTGGGCTCATGACGACGAACGAGACCGACCTGCTGCTCCTGCTGCTCGACACTCAGCGCACCGCGTTCCGCAATGCGCTGTCCGGCCTGACCGAGGACCAGGCCCGCAGTACGCCCAGCGCCTCGGCGATGAGCCTCGCCTCCCTGCTGAACCATGTGATCGACGGCGAGGTCGCGGCCGCCGACCGGATCTCGGGAACCGAGTCCCGCGACCCCGACCCCGTCGCGGCGTGGACGGCCGGGTGGGCGGTGCGCGACCACGAGACCGTCGCGGACCAGCTCGCCCGGCTCGACACCGTCGCGGCCCGCTTCGCCGACGTGCTGCGGGCGGAGCCGGATCTCGACCGGGTGGTGGACCTGCCCGAGAGCATCGCCCGATGGCTGGACCAGGGCGTGCCGCTCAGCGTCCGCTTCCTGGTCCTGCACCAGATCGAGGAATGGGCCCGGCACGCCGGCCACGCCGACATCATCCGCGAATCCGTCGACGGCGCCACCGCCGACGTCCTGGCGGGCGGGGCCTGGTAACCGGGATCGGCGAACCCGGACGGCACACCGCAGCCGCGATAGGCTCCCCGTAGGCACCAATGCCCGGGCGCCCCCGGCGCCGTCGCCGCGAGATCCTGGAGGCCGTCGCGTGACCGGACAACAGACCAGCACGGGACCTGCGGGCGCCGCGCAGCACCCGATGTTCGAGAAGGTGGCGCGGGTCGGGCAGGCGGCGAGCGGCGTCGTGCACCTGCTGATCGCGTACGTGGTGATCCAGGTCGCGTTCGGTGATCCGGCCACTGCCGACCAGTCCGGCGCGCTCCGCGAACTCGCCGCCCAGCCCGGCGGCAGGATCGTCCTGTGGGTCCTGGCCGTGACGCTCACCGCCCTGGCGCTGTGGCGACTGGTGGAGGCCGCGGTAGGCAAACGCTCGGAGGTCGAGCAGCCCTCGGCGCTGGACCGGGTCAAGACCCTCGGTGTCGCCGTGGCCTACCTGGCGCTGGCTCTGACCGCGTTCCAGTTCGCGCGGGGCAGCGGCAAGTCGAGCAGTGAGCAGAACGCCGGAATAAGCGCCCGGTTGATGCAGTCCGGCGGCGGCAAGTTCCTGCTCGTCGCGGCCGGTCTGGTGATCATCGGCATCGGCGCCTACCACGTCTACAAGGGCGCGGCGAAGAAGTTCCTCGACGACCTGCACCGTGGGCGACTGCCCCGCTACGCCGAGCCGCTCGGTGTCGTCGGGTACGTCGCGAAGGGCCTGGCGATCGCCGGCGCCGGCGTCCTGGTCCTCGTCGCGACGTTCACCGCCGACCCGTCCAAGGCGACGGGACTGGACGGTGCCCTCAAGACGCTGGGCACCGCCCCGTTCGGTCAGTTCCTGCTCGTCGCGGCCGGCCTCGGCATCGCCGCGTACGGCGTGTACTGCTTCGTCCTCGCGCGGTACGGGAAGATGTGAGTGCCGCGGGCGCGCTCAGGCGCGCCCGCGATCGCCACCGGCGCGCTCAGTCGCGCCCGCGATACCCGCCACCGGAACCGTGTCCACCGGACTGCCCGCGCTCGCCGGACCGTTCGCGGAAGCCGCGGTGCGGCTTGTCGCCACGCCCACCGAAGTCCTTGCCGCGGCCGCCCCGGTCGCCCCAGTCCTTCTTGCCGCCGTACTCCCGGCGCTCACCGTGGCGGCGCTCCCCCCGGTCGTCGCGCGGACGATAGGACGACGGTCGGCCCGACGGTGCCCCGCTGTCGGGCTGCAGCTGGATCAGCACACCCGAGATGCGGGTGCCCCGCAACGCCTCGAGCGTCTCCGGCGACAGGTCCTTCGGCAGCTCGACGAGGCTGTGATCCGGGCGGATGCTGATGTGCCCGAAATCGCTGCGGCGCAGGCCGCCCTCGTTGGCGATGGCGCCGACGATCGCGCCGGGCACCACGCGGTGGCGCTTGCCCACGGCGATGCGGTAGGTGACCAGTTCCTGCCCGTCGCGCCCGACGCGGGACGCACCGTCGTCGTCGAATCGGCGCGGCGGCCGCTCCCGCGGCTCGCGGTCGCGCCGCGGCGGTGCCACGGGCTCGGGTTCGGCCTCCATGAGGAACGACTCCCCGTCGCGGGAGAGCACCGCGAGCGCTGCCGCGATGTCGGCGAGGGGCACGTCGTGCTCGCGCTCGTAGTCCTCGACGAATCGGCGGAACAACGCCAGGTGGTCGGATGCCAGCGCCTCGGTGATCGAGTCGTTGAACTTCTCGACGCGCTGGGCGTTGACATCCTCCACCGACGGCAGCTGGATCTCGGTGAGCGGCTGCCGGGTGGCCCGCTCGATCGCCTTGAGCAGGTGCCGTTCGCGGGGGGCGACGAACAGGAGCGCGTCACCGCTGCGCCCGGCACGGCCGGTGCGGCCGATGCGGTGCACGTAGGACTCGGTGTCGTGTGGGATGTCGTAGTTCACGACGTGGCTGATGCGGTCGACGTCCAGGCCGCGGGCCGCCACGTCCGTCGCGACGAGGATGTCCAGCGCACCGCTCTTGAGCTGTCCGATGGTGCGTTCGCGCTGGGCCTGGACGATGTCGCCGTTGATCGCGGACGCCGAGAAGCCCCGGGCCCGCAGCCGCTCCGCGAGGTCCTCGGTGGCCTGCTTCGTCCGGACGAAGATGATCATCGCCTCGAACTGCTCGACCTCGAGGATCCGGGTCAGGGCGTCGAGCTTGCGCTGGTGCGACACGAGCACCCAGCGCTGGGTGATGTTCGCCGAGGTCGTCGTCTTCGACTTGACCGTGATCTCGACCGGGTCGTGCAGATACTGCTTGGACAACCGGCGGATCGCGCCCGGCATGGTCGCCGAGAACAGCGCGACCTGCTTGCTCTCGGGGGTGTCGGCGAGGATCCGCTCGACGTCCTCCTGGAAGCCCATGGTGAGCATCTCGTCGGCCTCGTCGAGTACGAGGAACTCGAGTTCGGAGATGTCGAGGGTGCCCTTGGCGAGGTGATCGATCACACGTCCGGGCGTGCCCACGATGACCTGCGCGCCCCGGCGCAGCCCGGACAGCTGCACGCCGTAGCTCTGGCCGCCGTAGATGGGCAGCACGTGCAGCCCCGGGATGTGCGCCGAATACTTGCCGAAAGCCTCCGCGACCTGCAGGGCGAGCTCGCGGGTGGGGGCCAGGATCAGCGCCTGGGGCCGCTTCACCGTGGTGTCGATCCGCGACAGGATCGGCACCGCGAACGCGGCGGTCTTGCCGGTACCGGTCTGCGCGAGACCGACGACGTCGCGTCCCTCCAGCAGCGGCGGGATGGTGGCCGCCTGGATCGGCGACGGGGTCTCGTAGCCCACATCCGAAAGCGCCTGCAGCACACGGGCGTCGATGTCGAGATCGGCGAACGTGGGGGTGGCGGTGTCGGCTTCGGGGTCTTGCACAGTATCACTCATTTGACCTGCAGTTTATCGGATGGACGGTCATGGCCCCTCCACGGCGCCCGGGCGAGGGTCCCCGACCACCCTAGCCGTCCGCCGGATCCGGCGCCGTCGCCGCCAGATGGCGGGCCCACAGCCGCAGCGCCGGCCGCACCGGCGGGTACTCGAGTCCGTGCCGGCGGGCGAGGGCGGTGGCGGACGCCGTCGGGTAGGTGTCGGCACTGAGGAAGCTCAGGGTCTCCTTCTCCGCACCGGTCAGGCGGGACGGCAGCGCCCGCAGGACGGCCACGGGGATCCGCCGGCGCGGTGCACGAACGCCGAGTTCGTCGGCGACCAGGGCGACGAGCTCGGGCAGCGGCGGGGTGGTCTCGTCGAGCACCCAGTAGGCCTGCCTCACCGTCTCCGGGTCGCGCGGGACCAGCGCCAGGAAACGCGCGAGATGATCGACGGTGACGACGGGCAGCACGGTGCGCCGGGAACCGGGCACGGCGCGCAGCCGCCCGCGGGCGAGCTGCACGACCAGCTCCGCGAGACCGAGGAACTGGTCGGCCGCCCCGGTTCGGGAGTCGCCGATCACCGTCCCGGGGTTGACGACCGTGAGCGGAACCCCGAGGCGGTCGGCGAGTGCACGCACCACCGCGTCGGCTTCGATCTTGGACGCCTCGTACGCGCCGAACCGGCGGTAGGTGCGGCGCCGGTGCCGCTGGGGCCACGGCGCCGGCACGGCCGGGTACGCCGCGACCCGATACCCGCTGACGTGCACGAGCCGGCGCGCGCCCATCCCCGCCGCGAATCGGGTGATCTTCTCCGCCAGAACGACATTCACCTCCCGCGCCGCATGCGAGGTCATCCCGAAGGCGAACGCGGCCGCCAGGTTGTAGACGTCACGCACGTCCGCCGGCACGGGATCGAGGGCGAGCTCGGCGGCGTCCGGGTCGAACACGTGGACCGAGAGCCGGTCGAGCGGCACCCCGTCGGAGACGAGCCGGTCGCGCAGGCGTGCCCCGGACTCCGCCGAACGCACCGCGGCGACGACGAGGACGTCCCCGTCGTCGCCGGTGAGCAGTTCCCGCAGCAGCCCGCGGCCGAGGAACCCCGTCGCCCCGAAGACCACCGCGGCGCTCATCGGCCGGCTCCGACGAGGCCGAGTGCGACCGCGCGGGCGTCCGCGAGGGGGGCCACGTCGTGCCGGGCCCGGGCGACGGTGGTCGCGCCCTCGACGAGGCTGACGATCACTCCGGCGAGCCGGGCGGCATCGGGTATCCCGTCGCGGGCGAGCACGCGCTCGAGGATCACCCGCCACGATTCGTAGACGCGGGCGCAGCTCTGCTGCAGCACGGGATTGTCGGCGGCGGCGTCGACGGCGACGGCGACCACGGCACAGCCGGCCGCGAACCCGGCCTCCTCGAGCCGGGCCGCGAGGTCGTCGAACACCGCGGCGACGATCTCGGCGGCGGTCCGCCCCTCGGCCAGCAGCCCTTCGAGGAGGCCGGCGAACTCCTCCCCCACCCGGTCCAGCGCCGCCGCAACGAGCTCGTCCTTGCCGCCGGGAAAGTGGAAGTACACCGAGCCGCGCGGCGCTCCGGAGGCGTCGGTGATGCGGGCCAGACCGGTGCCGTGGTAGCCGCGGGACTGGATCAGCTCCAGCGTGGTGTCGATCATGCGTGCTTTCGTGCGCGCTCCCTTGGTAGTCACAGCGAAATAATAGACCGGTCTACATATTTCTGTCGACCCCGACCGCCCTGGCGGGGCAGCCCGCATGCGACGGAGGGCACACTGAACTCGTTCCACTCTCGTAAGACGAAAGGACCGTCCGGTGCCGGAGCCCGTCAGCATTCCCACCCACTGGTACAACATCGCGGGAGATCTGCCCGACGCCCCGCCGCCGCACCTGCATCCCGGCACCAGGGAACCGGTCACGGTCGCCGATCTCGAACCGCTGTTCGCCGCGGGGCTGATCGAGCAGGAGCTGTCCACCGAGACCGACATCGCGATCCCCGAACCCGTCCGGGAGGCGTACGCGACCTACCGCACCACGCCGCTGCTGCGGGCCCGGTCCTTCGAGCGGGCACTCGGCACCGCCGCCCGCATCTACGTCAAGTACGAGGGCGTGAGCCCGGTGGGCAGCCACAAGACGAATTCGGCTCTCGCACAGGCGTACTACAACTCGGTCGACGGCGTGAAGAAGCTCACCACCGAGACCGGCGCCGGCCAGTGGGGCAGCGCCCTGTCGTTCGCATGCGCCAAGTTCGGCATCGACCTCGAGGTGTGGCAGGTGCGTGCCTCGTTCGAGTCCAAGCCGTACCGTAGGCACCTCATCGAGGTGTACGGCGGCACCGTGCACTCGAGCCCGTCGGACCTCACCGCGTCCGGCCGCAAGGTCCTCGACGAGCAGCCGGACACCCCCGGCTCGCTGGGCATCGCCGTCTCCGAGGCCGTCGAGGTCGCGGCCGGCGACCCCGCCGCCCGGTACGCGCTCGGCAGCGTGCTCAACCACGTCGTGCTGCACCAGACCGTGATCGGCCTCGAGGCCGTCGAGCAACTGCGAGCCGCCGGCGAGGAACAGGCCGACGTCGTGTTCGGCTGCGCCGGCGGCGGCTCCAACCTCGCAGGCCTGTCGTTCCCGTTCCTGCGCGAGGTGCTGCACGGCCGTGCCACCACCCGCGTGGTGGCGGCCGAGCCGGCCGCGTGCCCGTCCATCACGCGCGGCGAGTACCGCTACGACCACGGCGACATCGTGGGCCTGACCCCGCTGCTCAAGATGCACACCCTCGGCCAGGACTTCATCCCCGATCCCATCCACGCCGGCGGGCTGCGCTATCACGGCATGGCGCCCCTGCTGAGCCACACCGTCGAGCTGGGCTACGTGCAGGGCACCGCGGTGGCGCAGACCGACGCGTTCGCGGCGGCCGTCGAGTTCGCCCGCAGCGAGGGCATCGTGCCGGCCCCCGAGTCGGCCCACGCGATCGCGGCGGCCGCCGAGTACGCGCGGACCGTGACCGAACCCGAGGTGATCGTGATCGGGCTATCGGGGCACGGGCAGCTCGACCTGCCGGCCTACGCCGCCTATCTGCACGGCGAACTCGGGTAGCGCCCGGGCGTGTCTTCCTTCTGTGGTGGGGAGGAAGACACGCCGAGGAATTCTGTGATGCAACACACGCCCGGTGATCGGCGATACACCTGTGGAACCGCTCCGAGTCACCACCGGGAGGCCCCGATGCCCGACGCAGCCGACAACCTGGCCCTGCGCCTGCTCGACGCAGTGCACCGCACCCGAGGGGTGGACCCCGGGATCGTCACCGATCGCTACCGGGCCTACCGGGCGGCGCAGGGCGCGGACGCCGGCCACGACGGGATCCGCGCCCTCCTGCGGACCTTCGAGGAGACCGGCGGCAGCGCCCAGTGGGCCGGCAAGGTCGGGCACTACCGTCGTCGCTACAGTCCCGAGGACGCGCCCATCGCCGCCGACACCGTCGAACTGGCCGCCGACGTCCTGTACCGCCACGGGGTCGACACCGTCGACGACCTCGCCGGCACGGACGACACGACCCTCGCCGACGACTGGCAGCGGGCCGGGGGCGACCCGGCCGTCTGGCAGCCCCTCCTCGACGCCCTGCGTCCGGCCCGGGCCCTGTCCGGCGTCGCCTGACCCGGCCCGGATCCGGCCGCAAACCCGCCCGGCCGCCCGACGGCCGAGCGCATACTCGACGTATGCGTTATTCCGGCCGTCCGGAGGCCGGGCGGCGGCTGGCCCGCTCGGTTGCCCACCTGCGCGACGCGAACCCCGTGGTGCTCGCGCTGCCGCGTGGCGGGATCCCCGTCGCGCGGGAGGTGGCACACGCGCTCGACGCCCCGCTCGACGTCCTCGTCGTCCGCAAACTCGGCGTGCCGTGGCAGCCGGAACTGGCGATGGGCGCCATCGCCGAGGGCGGCTTCCGCGTGCTCAACGAGGACGTCATCCGCATCGGCCGGGTGGCCGAGGACTCGATCGAACGGATCGAGGCCCGAGAACGCACCGAACTCGACCGTCGCGCCCGGCTGCTGCGCGGCGGCAAGGAGCGCACGTCGCTGTCGGGACGCACGGTCGTCCTCGTCGACGACGGCATGGCCACCGGTGCGACCGCCGCTGTCGCCTGCCTGGCCGCCCGCGAGTCCGGCGCCGAGCGGGTGGTGCTCGCAGTTCCCGTCGCTTCCCCGGAGGCCGCGCGACGCGTCCGAGCGGTGGCCGACGAGGTGGTGTGCCCGTTCACGCCGGCCGACCTGGGCAGCGTCGGCGCCGCGTACGACGACTTCCATCAGCTCTCCGACGACGAGGCCGCTCGCCTGCTCGGATCCGCCTGAGCACCCCTGCGCCGGCCGGTGCCCGTTTCCCCCATTCACAGCTATCCCCACAGGTCAGCGCGAAAGGCTACAAATCGGACACCCCCGCTGCTGCATTTTCCACCCTCGTGTGATGCAATGCACATCCACAAGTGGAAAATTGATGGAGGGGTCACCGTGAAAGAGTTTGCCGTGCCACAGTCGTTCTCGATCCCCGAGGACGCATCGATGGCGGACGCCGTCTTCCGGCACGAGAAGGAATCGCCGACCTGGGTGCCGTTCGAGCGCCGGATCGACGGCCGGTGGGTCAGCGTCACCGCCGCCGAGTTCGCCGCCCAGGTCCGCGGGGTCGCCAAGGGCCTGATGGCTTCCGGGATCGAGCTCGGCGACCGGGTCGCGATCCTGTCGAGCACACGCTACGAGTGGGTCCTGATCGACTACGCGATCTGGGCTGCCGGTGGCTGCACCGTCGCCATCTACGAGACCTCGTCGGCCGACCAGGCCCAGTGGATCCTCGAGGATTCGGGGACCTCACTGCTGATCGTCGAGAACGACGAGCACGCGCGCACGGTTGCGACAGTGGCCGAGGCCGCGCCGGCCCTGCGCGAGGTCCTGCAGATCGAGGGCGCACCGGGAGCCAAGAGCGCCGTCGACGAGCTGATCGCCCGGGGCGCGGCGATCACCGACGCGCAGCTCGAGGAGCGGCGTCACCAGGTGCGGGCCGAGTCCCCCGCCACCCTGATCTACACCTCGGGCACCACGGGCCGCCCCAAGGGCGTGCAGCTGACCCACAGCAACCTGTGGGCCGAGGCCGCCGCCGTCAAGCTCGCCCTCCCGAACTCCATGGTGAGCGGCAAACGGACCCTGCTGTTCCTGCCCCTCGCCCACGTGTTCGCCCGCGAGATCTCGTTCGGCGCCTTCGAGCACGGCGTGACCGTCGCGCACACCTCCGACCTCACCACGCTGCTCGACCAGCTCGGCGAGTTCAAGCCGAACTTCATCCTGTCGGTCCCGCGCGTGTTCGAGAAGGTCTACAACTCGGCCAAGCAGAAGGCGTACGACGGCGGCAAGGGCAAGATCTTCGAGAAGGCCTCCGACACCGCCATCGCGTACAGCGAGGCGCTGGACAAGGGCGGGCCCGGCCTGGGCCTGAAGATCAAGCACTTCGTCTTCGACAAGCTGGTGTACAGCAAGCTGCGCGCGGCCCTCGGCGGCGAGTGCGAGCAGGCGGTCTCCGGCGGCGCCGCCCTCGGCGCGCGCCTCGGCCACTTCTTCCGCGGCGTCGGCATCCCGATCTACGAGGGCTACGGCCTGACCGAGACCACGGGCGGCGTCACCCTCAACACCCCCGAGCACCAGCGGGTGGGCAGCGTCGGCCGGCCCGTCAACGGGCACGCCGCACGGATCGCCGAGGACGGCGAGCTGCTGCTCAAGGGTCCCGCGGTGTTCGGCGGCTACTGGAAGAACGAGAAGGCCACCGCCGAATCGATCGTCGACGGCTGGTTCCACACCGGTGACATCGGCACGATCGACGAGGACGGGTTCGTCCACATCACCGGCCGCAAGAAGGAACTCATCGTCACCGCCGGCGGCAAGAACGTCGCCCCGGCCGTGCTCGAGGACGCGCTCCGGGCGCACCCGCTGATCAGTCAGGTCCTCGTCGTCGGCGATGCGAAGCCGTTCATCGGCGCGCTGATCACCCTCGATCCGGAAGCCCTGCCCGGCTGGAAGGATCGCCACGGCATCGCGGCCGACGCTCCGGTGTCCGAGCTGCTCAAGCACCCCGACCTGATCGCGGAGATCGACGCCGCGGTGGCCGAGGGCAACAAGAAGGTCTCGAACCCCGAGCAGATCAAGAAGTACCGGATCCTCGAGGTGGACTTCACCATCGAGACCGGCGAGCTGACCCCGACGCTCAAGCTCAAGCGCAACGTCATCCACGAGGCGCACGGCACGGCGATCGAGGCCATCTACTCGTAGGGCCACCCCCTGGCTGAGCGAGTGCATCCCTCCTCTCCTCAGGAGGGATGCACTCGCTCACCCGTGCCGAGGGGCCGGCACGTCCGTCACGGCCAGAACGAACTCGGCGACGTCACGGGTCACCGCGCGGTGCACCGGCTCGTGCAGCAGATCGTGCCCCGCGTCCGGGTACTCGCGCAGCTCCAGGTCCGGGATCGCCCGGGCCCAGGTCCGGACGGGGTCGATCGGGGCCAGCCGATCGTCGGCGCCGTGCACCGCGAGCAGCGGTATGTGCGCCTGCTCGAGGATCTCGGCCGTGGCAGGCACGGCCGCCGAGCGGGGCGTCCCGCACAGCACGGCGCCGCGGAAGCGGCCGGCGTCGGTGCGTAACAAGGTGAGTGCCGTCGCCGCGCCCAGCGAATGCCCCATCACCACCAGCGGCATCCCCGGCTCGGCACGCTCGGCCACCTCGGCGACGCGCAGCAGGTCCGCGGCCAGGTCGTCGACGGCACCCGGTTCACCGGGGCTGCCCTCGGACAGGCCGTGCCCGGCGAGATCGAGCCCCCACACCGCGATGCCGTGCGGCGCCAGACCCGCGGCGAAGCGGTGGTAGTGGCCGGTGTGCTGACGCATCCCGTGGGCGAAGACGACGGCGGCTGTCGCGCCGTCGACGGACCAGTGCCGGTAGTGGATGCGGCCGGTGCTGCCGTCGAAAAAGGGCATGCGGTCATTGTGCGCCGGTGCACAATCACGGGGTGACACCGACTACCGTCGCCGAGCGCAGTCGAGCCGAGGGGCGTGCCGCCCGCACCCGCATGCCTCGCAGTGCGCACGGCGAATTCCGTTGTCCCGAAAGGGATCCGGTCGCGATCTTCGAGCAGCAGAACCGCACCCGGCTGCCGGAACTGGTGTCGATCCGGTACGAGCGGATGACGGAGTCCCCGTTCGCCTACTACCGCGGCAGCGCCGCCGCGATGGCGAAGGACCTGTCCACCGAGCCGGTGACGGGACCGCACGTGGTGGGCTCGGGCGACGCGCACCTGGCGAATTTCGGCCTGTACGCCTCCCCGGAGCGCCGAGTCCTGTTCGACCTCAACGACTTCGACGAGGCGTATCCGGCGCCGTGGGAATGGGACGTCAAACGGCTGGCCGCGTCGGTGTGGTTGGCCGGCCGTCAGACCGGTTGCACCGAGCAGCAGTGCCGGGACGCGACCCTCACGACGGTGCGCTCGTACCGCGAGACGATCCGGTTCCTGTCCGGCCTGACGGCCACCGAGCGGTTCTACTTCCAGGTCGACGCGGACGAGATCGAGCAGGCGTCGCGGAATCCGGAGGCGATACGCGCCGTCGTGCAGAAGGCGCGGGGCCGCACCTCCGAACAGGTCCTGAGGAAGCTGACGGTCACCACGGCCGACGGCGTTCCGCGCATCGTCGACCAACCCCCGATCGTCCGGCACCTCGACATCGGGCCGCTCGAGGTCATCGAGGGGATCGTCGCGTCCTACCGGGCGACGGTACGGGCGGATGTCCAGCTCCTGCTCTCCCAGTACCGCGTCGTGGATTTCGCGATGCGGATCGGGGGGTGTCCCTATGTTTGCTGTCAAGCCGCTGCAGCAGCGGG
>NZ_JAUIZP010000046.1:0-13174 GCF_041414735.1 Rhodococcus sp. GXMU-t2271 | reverse complement strand
GACAAGATGATCGAGATCAAGATCTCCTACGACACCGATCCGGAGCGGGCGTTGGAGAACTGCCGGTTCTGGGCGCCGTTGTCGCTGTCGGCGGAGCAGAAGCACTCGATCGACGATCCGGTGGAGATGGAGGCGGCGGCCGATGCGTTGCCGATCGAGCAGGTGGCCCGGCGGTGGATCGTGGCGTCGGATCCGGACGAGGCGGTCGAGCAGGTCGCCGCGTATGTGAAGGCCGGGCTGAATCATCTGGTGTTCCATGCGCCGGGGCACGATCAGCGGCGGTTTCTGGAGTTGTTCGAGCGTGATCTGGCGCCGCGCCTGCGTGCGCTGGCCTGACGCGGCTCAGCCGCCCTACGAAGGGAGAACCTATGCCCGCGCCCAAGCTGTTGATGCTGCCCCCGGCGATCACGGAGTCCTGGGACTGGCAGCTGCAGGCCGCCTGCCGGGACGCCGACGCCGCGACGTTCTTCCATCCGGAGAACGAGCGTGGGGAGGCGCGCACCGACCGCGTCCGCGCCGCGAAGCGAATCTGTCAGTCCTGTCCCGTGCTGACCCAGTGCCTCCGGCACGCACTCGAGGCCGGGGAGCGGCACGGCATCTGGGGTGGGATGTCGGAAGAGGAACGTCGCATCCTGCTGCGCAGGGCGAGCAGGTCACCCCATAGCCTGGAGCCATGGCAGATGGCCGTCGCTCCGAGATCCGCACTGGTGTCCGCGACTCCTGGGCAGTCGGTCTCGGCCTGATCCCGCTCGGCCTCGCATTCGGGGTCGTGCTCACGCAGGCGGGCTTCGACTGGTGGTGGGCGCCGCTCTTCTCGACGGTGATCTATGCGGGTTCGATGGAGTTCCTCGCCGTCGGCCTGATCGGTGCGGTGACTCCGGTGGCGTCGATCGCGGCAGCGACTCTGCTGGTGAACTTCCGCCACGTGTTCTACGGCCTGTCCTTTCCACTGGAGAAGATCCGTAGCCGGCTCGGTCGGGCGTACGGCGTCTACGCCCTCACCGACGAGACCTATGCCATCGTCGCCACCAAGCGCCGCGACGGGCTGACCGGCGCGCGGATGCTTGCGGTCGCGGCGACGTGCCAGTTGCTGTGGGTCGCATCCGGGACCGCGGGCGCCCTGCTCGGAGCGGCGCTGCCCGCGGGATTGTCGGGCCTCGAGTTCGCCCTCACGGCGTTGTTCGCCGTGCTCGCGCTCGACGCATTTCGTCTCGGGCGCGATCTGCCGGCGTCGGCCGCCGCACTGGTGTGTGGCCTCGTCGGGATGACCGTGTCGAAGGACGGCATGTTGGTGATCTCGCTGGGCCTGTTCGTCGCGTATCTGCTGTTGCGGTTCGTCTACCGCAACAAGGTGGCCCGTGCCTGAGTCGGTACCGGGCGCCGGCTACGTCGTCGGTGCCCTGATCGCGATGTTCGTCGTCACCGTGGGTCTGCGGGCGGTCCCGTTCGCCGCGCTCGCCCGGCTGCGGGAGTCGGACGTGGTGGGCTACCTCGGCGGCGCGATGCCGGCCGGGGTGATGGTCATCCTGGTGGTGTACACCCTGCGCGACGTCGGGCCGGCGACGTGGCTACCGGCGGTGCTGGGTCTCGCCGGGACCGTCGCGGTGCACCTGTGGCGGCGGAGTGCGGCGTTGAGCACCGTCGCCGGAACCGCGATCTACGTCCTGGCCGGGGCGTTCTGGAGCTGAGCGGGGCGAGCGCCGGCCGGTGCCGGCACCGTGCCGGGACGGCGGGACCGTGCCGCGACGACCGCCGCGACGAGTACCGCGAGACCGGTGACGCACTGCGCGTTGCCGAGGGTCTGCTGGATGGCCGACTCGACCCAGCCGTGCGTGGAGGTGTCCTCGAGCAGGTAGTTGGGTCCGACGAGGAAGACCAGCGCGGCCGGCAGCAGCACGGGCCACCACGAGCGGTACCGCGGAGCCAGTGCGACCGCGACGAGCAGCACGCTGTAGGCCCAGTGATGCGTGACCGCGATGGGCGCCGCCAGCAGGGTCGCGAGCGCGATCACACCGAGCGCGACGACGTGCTCGCCCGATCGGGTGAAGCGGTGGGCGGCCCACAGCGCCCCGAGGACGACGAGTGCGACGCCCGCGAGCCAGACTGCGGTGTAGGCGTGACCCTCGAGGCCCAGCCGGGCAAGCAGCCCGCTGAGCGCCTGATTACGGAAGAAGTCCTGATTCCCGGCCCGGTCGGTGGCCCAGGCCTCGGTGGTCCAGAAGTACACGGAGGACTCCGGGCGGAGCCAGTACGCGAAGCCCGCCACGGCGAGGAACGCGCCGAAGGCACGCGCCGCCGACGGCATGTCCCGGCGGAGCAGGAACAGCACACCGAACGCGGCCGGGGTCACCTTGATCGCGGCGGCGAGGGCGATTCCGACGCCGCGGAACCGCTGCGGGATCACGCCGAGGACGTCGGCGACGACGAGGGCCATGAGGAGGATGTTGATCTGCCCGAACAGGAAGTTGGAGTGGATCGGTTCGAGCCAGAGCGCCACGCCCAGACCGGCGGTCGCGACCAGGTTCGCGCGACGGACGTCCATGTGCTCGAGCGAGACCTTCAGCACCCACCACACCAGGCCGATCAGCCCTGCGGTCCACAGCACCTGCATCAACGTCGCGTTCAGCAGGGGCAGCGGGGCGAAGAGGAACGCCGCGAACGGCGGATAGATGAAGCGGAACCCCGAACTGGTGTGGAAGCCCTCGGTGTAGAGGGGGGTGTGGTGCAGGAACGCCCACCCCGCGTCGCGGAAGACGGACAGGTCCATCAGGTATCCGGTGACAGCGTTCTCGAGGTGGATGCCTGCGACCACGGCCGACACGAGCAGCCCTGCCCCCACGAGCAGCGAGTACCCGGGCCGGGCGCGAACTTCGGACAGCAGCACGGACGATCACCTCCGCTTGTCGGGACAGGAACTCTCGGATACGTTACACAATCGTTGCCTTCGGGGCCGGATACGCGGGTTGCCCGGCCTCCCAGCAGGTTTCCGGTCGCTTTGTCCTGTTCGGGTGGTTCCGGCGTGTGGCGTGCGTCATGGCGTCGCGATGAAATCACCGTTTCTACTCCGTGGCGTAGACACGGGCAGAAACTCCTGTCGTGGGGCGCTGCGATACTGGCCGCATGTCGCGCCGCGTGCCGGAGGAGCTTCTGCCGCACCTGCGCCGGGCCCGTGATCTCGCGGACCGGGAGTACGCGCAGCCTCTCGACCTCGCCGGGCTCGCCGCCGCCGCGGGGGTCTCGAAGTACCACTTCCTGCGCTGTTTCACCGCCGTGTACGGCAAGACGCCCGGGGTCCACCTCACCGAACGCCGCATCGAGCGGGCGCAGGATCTGCTGCGCGCGACGAACCTGACCGTGACGGAGGTCTGTCACCTCGTCGGGTACAGCAGCCTCGGGTCGTTCAGCACCAGGTTCCGTCAGCTGGTCGGTGTCACCCCCAGTGAGTATCAGGCCGCGTTCGCCGAGTCCGGGGCGCCTCGCATCCCGGGCTGCTGGGTGTTCATGCACGGTCTGAGCGACCTCCGCTGAACTCCGCAATTTCGGAGAAGCTTGCACCGTGCCCGTCGCTCTACCGTCGAGACGTGCCACATCACCGATCCGGAGGACACGCCATGATCACGAACATTTCCCTGGTGACCCTCTATGTCACCGATCAGGACGCGGCGAAGAAGTTCTACCTCGACACGCTGGGGTTCGTGGAGACCGCCGACGTGACGATGGGTGAGGGCTTCCGCTGGGTGACCGTCGCGCACCCGGACCACCCGGAACTCGAGGTGACGCTGATGGTGCCCGGCCCACCCCTGAACCCGGACATGGCCGAGGCGATTCGTCGCGCGCTCGCCGACGGCACCATGGGCGGCTTCGGGCTCCGCACCGCGGACTGCCACAAAACGTACGAGGAGCTCACGGCCAAGGGGGTCGAGTTCACCCAGCCGCCGTCCGAGCGGCCCTACGGTGTCGAGGCCGTGTTCCGGGACAACTCGGGCAACTGGCTCGTGCTGGTGGAGCCCCGTGAGTACACGCCCGGGGACTTTCGTTGATTCGGAATTCTTCGGGATTCTCGCAATGCCCCGAGACAGGGATATAAAGACGCATATCCGCGTGCGGCGCCGTCGCGCCGCCGTGGCGGTACCCTCCTGTGCGGCGCCGGTCCGGCCGGCGACGTGACGCACGGGAGGGGAACCCATGAGACGGCAGGCGCCGGCGATCGCGCTGCTCGTCGCGGTGCTGGCGGCGACGCCGGCCCGCGCCGACGAGCCCGCGACGGACGGGGTGCCGGGGAGCGGCCCGTGTGCGAGCGACACGTGGCAGCACGAGTCGGTGATCCCGAAGGACCTCGACATCCCGGTGCCCTATCCGGTGATCACCACCGTGCCGTACCCGGCGCCGGAACCGGACCCGGTGCGGATCGATCCACCGCCGCTGCCGGTCGATCCGTGCACGGATCCGTGCCCGGACCTGACCGACGAGCCGGTTGATCCGGATCCGGTCTTCCCGCGGATCGCCTTGAAGCCCAGTCCCTTCCACCTCGGCATCCCGGTGCCCGGGGAGGGCGCCGCGCCGCCGCCACCTCCGGCGCCCGAGGCCCCGCCGATCGAGCCCGCCGCGCAGATCCCCGCGCCCCCGGCGCCGCGGGTCGTCGAGGTCACCACGGTGGCGAAGCAGACCGGTGCCGGGTCCGTCAATCGGACGGACAAGCGCTGGCAGGTGTACGGCACCGATCTCGGCCTCATGTGGGAGTCGGAGCCCGGCCGGATCGCCGTCGCGTTCGGTGACACCGTCGGCAAGGGCTTCCATCCGCCGGGCGGGCAGGGCGGGGACTGGCGCAGCAACGTGCTGGCCTTCTCCACCGACCGCGACCTGACGGATGGGATGAGCTTCGATTCGATGATCCAGGACTCGCGGTGCCACGCCGCGGAGATCCTCGGCAGCCGCAAGCTCGACAACGTCGAGATCACCACGATCCCGACGTCGGGATTCGCGATCGGCGGCCGCCAGTACCTGACGTACATGTCCATCCGGACGTGGAACAGCATCCCCGGCACGTGGTGGACCAACCACGGCGGCATCGCATACTCGGACGACGGTGGTTCCACCTGGGTCAAGGATCCGCATGCGAAGTGGGACAACATTTTCGGGGTCACCAACTTCCAGGTGGCCGCGGCGGTGCCGGCGCACGGCTACGTGTACCTGTTCGGCACCCCGAACACCCGGCTCGGCTCGGTGGCACTGGCCCGGGTGCCCGAGGACCGGGTGCTCGAGCCCGGCGCCTACCAGTACTGGCGCGACGGGACCTGGACGCCGGTCGGCGGATACACCGCGGCGACGCCCGTCGTGCACGGTCCCGCCGGAGAGTTGTCCGTGCGCTACGACGCCGCCGCGGACCGCTGGCAGATGACGTACCTCGACACCGCCGAGGCTGCGATCGTCGTGCGCGAGGCCGCGTCACCCCAGGGGATGTGGTCGGAGAGCGCACGCCTGGTCGGGGTGGAGCAGCACCTCGAGCTGTACGGCGGATTCATGCATCCGTGGTCGACGGACGAGGACTTGTACTTCATGCTCTCGACGTGGTCGGACTACAACACCTTCCTGCTGCGAGCGAGGCTCGAGCGTTGAGCCCCGCGCACCTGCCCCGGACCGAATGTCACATCGGGTCGATTCGATCGAACCCATGTGACATTCGGCCACGAGGTTCGCGGGTGGTGGCCTCCTCCAACGTGGCGAGGATCGGGTGCACGTCACTGGGCAGACCACCCGGAAGTGGTCCCGGCCATGCCTGCTCGACGTCGCGCACGGACGCGGAGAGACGGTCGAAGAGTTTCCTGCCCCGCACACTCGGATAGACCCGGGTCTTCCGGCGATCGTGGGCATCGGCCTCGCGGTACACCGCCGCGACGGAGACCAGGCGGTCGACGACCCGGGTGAGTGTCGGCGCCGGGGTGTGGGTCCGATCGCGCAGTTCGGCCATGGTCAGTCCCGGCCGGACCGCGAGTGCCTCGAGCACGAGGAAGTGGTCCATGTTGAGTTCGTCGGAGGAGAGGACCGCCTCGATCGACTGCGTGGCGAGGCGTGCGGCGAGGACGAGCGCGGTCGTCGCAGATGCTTCCCTCGATGTGGCAACACCTTTGTCCGACATGACAGCCCCCGAGCTATTGCACAGTCCACGTCTCACCAATAATACTTCCAAGTGAAATGATAGCCGACGTGCGGGTCGTGACCCGCGGTGCCGTGGGGGCACCGACGTGAGCGCGTTGCTCGATCGTGCACGCGCGTCGCAGTGGCGTGTGGCCATGGTGGTACCGCTGCAGGGGCCGGCCGGTCTGTTCGGCCCGTCCTGCGAAGCGGTGAGCGAGTTGGCGGCGCGCGACCTGAATTCGGCGGGTGGCGTCCTCGGTCGCGAGGTCTGTGTCCAGATCGTCGACGGGGGTGGCGACCCTCGGCAGATCGCCGCCGAGATTCGTCGTCTGGTGGCCACCCGTTCGATCGATGCGGTCAGCGGCTGGCACATCTCGTCCGTGCGTCATGCCATCGCCCCGGTGGTGACCGGCCGCGTTCCGTACGCCTACACCTCCCTCTACGAGGGCGGCGAGAGTCGTAGTGGCGTCTACTGCTGCGGTGAGACCCCCGCGCAGCAGATCGGACCTGCGCTGAAATGGTTGCGGGAGAACGTGGGGACGCGTCGGTGGTTCGTCGTCGGGGACGACTACGTGTGGCCCCGCGGTTCTCTCGGTGCGATACGCATGTTCGCGCGCGAGTTCGACCTGCAGATCGTCGGCGAGTCGTTCGTCGACCTCGGGCGCGCCGACATGACACATGTCGTGGACGCGGTCGCGGCTTCCCGGTGCGACGGGGTGGTGATGCTCCTGGTCGGCCAGGATGCTGTCGAGTTCAACCGGGCCTTCGCGCGGCGAGGGCTCGCCGACCGGGTCGTCCGATTCAGCCCACTCATGGAAGAGAACATGCTGCTTGCGAGTGGGCCGGCGGCGACGAAGAACCTCTACGTCGCCGCCTCCTACTTCCGGTCCTTGGCCGGCGCCGACGCGATGGATCTGCTCACCGGGTACGTGGCGATGCACGGGCCGCACGCGCCCGCGCTGAACAATGCCGCCGAGTCCTGCTACGAAGGCATGAACACGTTGGCCGGTCTCGTGGCCCGCGCCGGAACGGCGGATACGGCCGCTCTCGACGACGTGGTGGACGGGGCGGCGTTCGACGGACCTCGAGGCACGGTCGAGTTCCGAAACGGAGTGGCTCGGCAGCGGATTCACCTGTCCATTGCGGACGGCGTCGACTTCGAGGTTCTGACGGCGCTCTGACGGACACCCGTTGACATGTGTGGCGCCGGCCACTACTTTCATTCGAAACAGTTTCATTTGGAAGCAATGAGAGGTCTCCGGTGGGCAATGTCGGTTTGCTGTACGTGGGAGCGGTCCTCCTCGTCAACGGGTTGATGCTTCTCTCCGTCGTACCTGCCAGGTCGGCCGCGGTGTTGAACCTGTTCGTCGGCGCGCTGCAGTGCGTCATCCCTACCGCCCTGCTGATCCAGGCCCAGGGGGACGCGGCGGACGTTCTGGCCGCATCCGGCCTGTATCTGTTCGGGTTCACCTACCTGTACGTGGGAATCGTGAACCTGGCCGGACTCGAGCCGCAGGGTATCGGATGGTTCTCCGGCTTCGTCGCGGTTGCCGCCCTCGTCTACTCGGCGGTGTCGTTCACCGTTGTCGGCGACCCCGTATTCGGGGTCATCTGGCTCTCGTGGGCGTTCCTGTGGGCGTTGTTCTTCCTCGTTCTCGCGCTCGGGTTCGACGGACTCACCCGATTCACGGGTTGGGTCGCGATCCTCCTCAGCCAGCCGACATGTACCGTCCCGGCGTTCCTCGCCTTGACCGGTAGCCTCCACACCACCGCGTTCGCCGCGGCCGGTTGGGGGTCGGTCCTCGCCGTCCTCGTGGGAATCGCCGCTGTGCTCGGCTTCCCCGCATCGTCTCGTCTCGACGAAAAGCCTTCCCCCCAATACGGTCCCGTCCACAACTGAACTCGGCGAACTCGCCGGGCGAACTCGAAGAAGGAGCACGATATGCGACACGGAGACATATCCTCCAGCAGCGACACGGTCGGCGTGGCGGTGGTCAACTACAAGATGCCGCGCCTGCACGACAAGGCCGGGGTACTCGACAACGCACGACGCATCGCCGACATGATGATCGGGATGAAGTCGGGTCTGCCCGGACTCGACCTGGTGGTGTTCCCCGAGTACTCGACGCAGGGCATCATGTACGACGAGCAGGAGATGTACGCGACTGCAGCGACCATCCCCGGCGACGAAACGGCCATCTTCTCGGCGGCGTGCCGGGAGGCCGACACGTGGGGTGTCTTCTCGATCACCGGTGAGCAGCACGAAGACCACCCGGCCAAGCCGCCGTACAACACCCTGATCCTGGTGAACAACCGGGGCGAAATCGTCCAGAAGTACCGAAAGATCCTGCCCTGGTGCCCCATCGAGGGCTGGTATCCGGGCGACACGACTCACGTCACCGAGGGCCCGAAGGGACTGAAGATCTCCCTGATCATCTGCGACGACGGCAACTACCCGGAGATCTGGCGTGACTGCGCGATGAAGGGCGCCGAACTGATCGTGCGTTGCCAGGGCTACATGTACCCCGCGAAAGACCAGCAGGTGCTGATGTCGAAGGCGATGGCGTGGGCGAACAACTGCTACGTCGCCGTCGCGAACGCCGCCGGATTCGACGGTGTCTACTCCTACTTCGGGCACTCGGCGATCATCGGATTCGACGGACGCACCCTCGGTGAGACCGGGGAAGAGGAGTACGGCATCCAATATGCCCAACTGTCGGTCTCGGCCATCCGCGACGCTCGCGAGAACGACCAGTCGCAGAACCACCTCTTCAAGCTGTTGCACCGCGGCTACTCGGGTGTCCACGCCGCCGGCGACGGAGACAAGGGGGTCGCGGACTGCCCGTTCGAGTTCTACAAGCTGTGGGTGACCGATGCGCGGAAGGCTCAGGAACGTGTCGAGGCCATCACGAGAGATACGGTGGGAGTGGCCGACTGCCGAGTCGGCTCGCTCCCCGTCGAAGAGACCGCCGAGGCGTAGCCGCGGATGCCGGGAGCCCAGATGCCCTATCTCACCGACATGTTCCACGACCAGAATCGCACGCGGGTGAAGATCGCGGAACCGGCCGACGCCCCAGCGGACAAGGGTGATCCGACGACGCTGTCGCACCGGCTCAACGCCTGCATCGTCGGGCAACGGCCCGCGGTCGACGCGGTCGTCCGCGCCGTGTCGCTGGCACGGGTAGGCGCGCACGACCCGACCCGACCCCTCGCCAACATCCTCCTCGTCGGGCCCACCGGCGTCGGCAAGACCGAACTCGTCCGCCGAGTCGCGGCGGAGTTGCGGTCCGGGCCCGACGACATGTGCCGGATCGACATGAACGCGCTCGCCCAGGAGCACTACGCCGCCTCCTTCTCCGGAGCACCACCCGGGTACGCCGGCAGCAAGGAGTCGTTCACGCTGTTCGACAGGAGCAGGATCGAAGGTGACCCGTACACCCCCGGAATCGTGCTCTTCGACGAGGTGGAGAAGGCAGACACCACCGTTCTGCGAGCGCTCCTGCAGATCCTCGATCACGGGGAACTGCGGCTCGCCAACGGCCAGCAGACGATCTCGTTCCGCAACAGCTACGTGTTCCTCACGTCGAACCTCGGATCCCGCGAGGTGGCGCGAAGAAGACGCGCCCTGTGGGCGCGGTTGGCTCGCCGCGCAGGATGGGGGCTACGGTCGGAGGGCAGCCGCGTCGTCGTTCGGAATGCGGTGGAACGATTCTTCGATCCCGAGTTCTTCAACCGCCTCGACGACACGGTGGTGCTGAACGAGTTCGACGACCGGACGGCCGAGGAACTGACGCGCCGGGAGATCGAGATCGTCACACGTCGACTCGCCCGCCGAGGAATTGTGGTCGACATCGGATCCGACGTCGTCGCCCTGGTGTGCACCCGAGGATTCGACCCCGTCTACGGAGCACGAGGACTCCGGCGCACCATCCGGAACCTGGTGACCGAACCGGTAGCAGCAGCGGTGCTCGAGCATCGCCCGCACGGTTCCGCACGACTGACTCTGTCGGTCACCGTCACCGACGGCGAGATCCGCGTGACCCCCCGAGCCCCCTGACCCCCCGAGCCCCCTGACCGCCCCCGACCCCGGCCGAATGTCACACCGGTTCGATGACATCGAACCGGTGTGACATTCGGCCACAGGCACGAGGCTAGGTGCCGGTGATCTCGTTGGGGGTCTGCGGCAGGGACGCGGTCTGCACCTGGGCGGAGTCGAGATCGACCGCGTGCAGTGCGTTGTTCGCCGGGTCCGTGACGTAAGCGGTGTGACCCTGCACGTACAGGGCCGGGCGCGGCGACTGCCATTCGTCGGGTTCGGTCCACGGGGCGAGAACATCGATGCGCCGCACCGCCGCGCCGCTGTTCTGGTCGATCACGTGCAGCGCGCCGTCGGTGCCCAGGACGAGCGCCTCACCGTGGGGTCCGCGTCCGAGCGAGCGGAACGTGTAGCTGGTGCCGAGGTCGACGAGCCGTAGCTCGCCGGTTCGGGTATCGGTGAGCGAAACGCGCTGGGGTCGTTCGAGTTCTGCGTCCGGATCGCTCTTGTAGTCGCCGAGAACGACGGCGGATTCCTCGGATCCGGCCTGGTTTCCGATCCGGCCGTACGGATCCGGCGAGGCGACCTTGGTGATCGTGCCGTCACGGTAGACGAGCAGGCCGTCCTCGCAACCCAGCACGACGGTCTCGTCGGCGGCGACGGCCTCGCCGTGCACGCCGGGGCACTGCTCGTTGCGGGTGAGCTCCCGGCGTTCGGCGTCGAGCACGACGATGCCGCTGCGGGATTCGCTGTCGCCGAGGGTGACGATCAGGCTGCCGTCGGCCAGCGCCACCGCCACGCCGTGGTGCGCTTCCGGGGCGGTGTAGGTGTCGGCCCGGGGCTTGCCGTCGGCGAGCTCGGAGGGGTCGAGGATGTCGATGCGGCCGGTGCCGTCGTCGAAGAGCACGGTCCGGCCTGCGTGCCGGACGACGTGCCCGGGCTTGGTGGCGGCGAACTCGACGTCGGTGAGAGCCGGAGTACCTGCGTAGTGGTGCGCGTGGTCGCCGTGGGGTTCGGACCAGCTGCCGGTGTCGAGGGCGCGGAAGCCGCCGGTGGTGGAGACGAACACGTGCCGGCCGTCGCCGGCGGGGGCAAGTCGGTTGAATCCGTCGAGTGGCAGATCGGCGACGACGTCGAGGTCGTTCGCGTCGAGGACGAGGATGCCGCCGTCGTAGGTGACGGCGAGCCGGGGCTCGGCGGCGGCGACTTCGGCGGGTGCGGCGGAGGTGGGAGCGGGCGCGGCGGTGTCGTCGGCGGTGGAGGTGGCGCAGCCGGCCACGAGCACGGTGGCGCAGCCGGCCACGAGCACGGTGGCCGGCCCGGCGGTGAGCGCGAGACTTCGGGAGGACTTCATGCCGGAACATGTACGCTTTATTGCAAACGAATGTCAAAGTCTATTATGCGAATGCGCGCATCCGCGACACGCGGCGGAAGGAGGGAGGTGTCCGTGCGCAGCGCCGTTACCATCGACCGATGGACCCGGTCCGCAACCCGTACGCTCCCGGCGCGGGGCAGCGTCCGCCCGAGCTCGCCGGCCGGGCGAAGCAGCTCGACGCCTTCGACGTGGTGCTCGAACGGATCGCCCGCGGCCGGCCCGAACGCAGTGTCGTGCTCACCGGGCTGCGCGGCGTCGGCAAGACGGTCCTGCTCAACCAGCTTCGCTCCGCGGCGATCTCGCGGAGCTGGGGTACCGGCAAGATCGAGGCCCGGCCCGATCAGGACCTGCGCAGGCCGCTGTCGTCGGCGCTGCACATGGCGGTGCGCGAGATCGCTCCGGCCCACCCGCATCCCGAATCGGTCGAGTACTTCCTCGGCGTGCTCAAGTCGTTCGCGTTGCGGGCGACCGCGGACAAGGGCATGCGCGAACGGTGGCAGCCCGGCATCGACGCGCCCGCGGTCAAGGGACGTGCCGACACCGGCGACCTCGAGATCGACCTCGTCGAGCTCCTGATCGACGCCTCCGGGCTCGCCCGCGACGTGGGGGTGGGCATCGCGCTGTTCGTCGACGAGATGCAGGACCTCGGCGCGGCGGACATCTCCGCGATCTGCGGGGCGTGTCACGAACTGAGCCAGGACGCGGCGCCCCTCATCGTGGTCGGCGCCGGGCTGCCGCACCTGCCGGCGGTGCTCTCCGCGTCGAAAAGCTACTCGGAGCGGCTGTTCAGCTACCACCGGATCGACCGGCTCGACCGCGACTCCGCCGACGTCGCGCTCCTCGCGCCGGCCGAGCGTGAGGGCGTGACCTTCACGGCGGAAGCCCTCGACGCGCTCTACGAGACCGCCGACGGATATCCCTATTTCGTCCAGGCCTACGGCAAGGCGACGTGGGACGTCGCGGCGACGAGCCCCATCACCGCCGACGACGTGCGGGTCGGGGCACCCGCTGCCGAAGAGGAACTGGCCGTCGGGTTCTTCGGTTCCCGGTACGAACGCGCCACACCCGCCGAGCGCGAGTACATGCGCGCCATGGCCGACCTCTCCGGCGACGACGGTCCCGTCGCGACGTCGAAGATCGCGGCCGAACTCGGCCGCAAGCCGGCGTCGCTGTCGCCCGCCCGCGACGGGCTCATCAAGAAGGGGCTCATCTACTCCGCCGAGCGGGGCTTCATCGGATTCACCGTGCCGCACTTCGGACGGTATCTGCGCGCTCAGCACGACTGAGCTGCACCCGGATTCGCTGCAGGGCCCGGTGCTGGGCGATCCGGACCGCGCCGACCGACGTGCCGAGCAGCGCGGCGGTGCGTTCGGCGCTGTAGCCCTGCAGGATCCGCAGCTGCACCACGCGGCGCTGCTGCTCCGGCAGCAGCGCGAGTTGCCGGCGGACCGCGGTACGCAGTTCCTCGTCGAGGACGCCCTCCTCCGGACCGGGGCCGGCGACGTCGTGCAGCGGTGTCACGGTGCGCGCGGCCTTGCGCCGGACGTCCGCGACCTTGTGCGTGGCGATGCCGAATGCGAAGCGCAGCAGCGACGCACCGCGATCCTGGTAGCGCGGGAGTGCCCGTG